>JASIBJ010000615.1 GCA_030045215.1 Streptosporangiaceae bacterium
CTGCGGTGAAGGGACTCCACCCCGGCGCCGCGGTCATCGGGGTCGAACCAGAAGGCGCGGGCGACACCAGCCAGTCGCTGCGGGCCGGGCACCGGGTGAGCATCGGCGAGCCGGTCACCGTGGCCGACGGGCTGCGCGCGAGCCAGCCGGGCGAGCTCACGTTTCCGATCAACTCCCGGCTGCTGGATGACGTCGTCACCGTGCCGGAGGCGGCGATCATCGAGGCGATGCGGTTCTGCTTCACGCGACTCAAGATCGTCATCGAGCCGAGCGGCGCGGTCGCGCTTGCAGCGCTGCGCGCCGGCCTGGTTCCGGCCGCGAGACGGGTCGGTGTCGTGCTGTCCGGCGGCAACATCGACCCGGCTGATTTCGCCGCGCTGCTCGCGAGCTGACGTCTCGCACCGGCGGGGCGGCGCTCTACGCCGGCCGCCTACGGCGGGCCGTTCATGCTGGCCGCTGACGGCGGGCCCTTGACGCCGGCTCCTTGACCCCCGCCTGTCACGCCGGGCCGGGCGGGCGCTCGAAGCCCACGAGCCGCAAAGCCATCTGCCCGTACCGATCCTGCAGGTCAGCCAGGGTCATCGGGTGGTTCTCCCTCGTCCACTCGCTGATGTTGGCGCACGTGGTGGCGATCACGTTCGCGGTGAGCGCCGCGGCCGCGCGATCTTGCGAGCCGACCAGCGTGAAACTCCCGTCCTGGACGCCCGCCTCGACGACGTCAGTGAGCCGGTCCCGCAGCCGGCGCCGGATCGTGGTGATCTCCTGGCGATGGGCCGTGATCAGGGCGGTGTACTCCCGGTTGGCGACCCTGGACTCCTTCCGCTGGCCAGCCGCTTGCCCCACGAGGAGGCGCACGGCGGCCGCCAGCTGGCAGGCGGGCCGGTCACCGGCCTGCGCCAGTTCCGCCGCCAGCTCGTCGTCCACCCGCAGGTGCACGTCCCTGATGAGGACGTACAGCAGCTGATCCTTAGAGGCGAAGTGGTTGTACAGGGCGCCAGGCGTCAGCCCGCAGGCGGATGTGATGTCGCGCACAGTCGTCGCAGCCGCGCCACGGGCGTAAAAGAGGTCGATCGCCGCCTCCGCGATCCTGGCCTGAATGCTCGTCCCGCCGATGGGCAGACGAGCGCCAGGCTGCGACGGAGTCGGGTCGGTCATAGCCGGCAATGCCATCCTTGATCAGCTTGGAAACAGGTATGTTCTTTGACGCCTGCTTCGCCGAGCTGGTTGTCAGTCAAACACTTGACATCGACCGGGTCGTCAGCGTACGACTGTATAGCTGTATGAACGCTTGTTTATGTCGTACAGTCCTGGCGCGTCCGCTGTGACGGCCGCGGAAGCGTGCCACAACGACCCGGGCCGATTCCCCTCCTCCCGGCCCGGGTCTGGCACGTTCCGCCCATTCGCGCGGCTGAGTTCGAGTCCCGATCGCAAGTCCGGCAAATCGCCCTGAGCCCGCATGGCGAGGGCGCTCGCCCGCACATACCCGCCAATGCGCAGCCGACAGCAGCCTTCCTCCGCCGTCGGTGGTCTTGGTCAGACCCCTGCGGGCAGTCCGGCCAGCGCTTGCTCGATGGCCTGGTCGCTCAGTTGCAGATCCCCGAGCTCGCCGGCCAAGTACTCGCCGTAAGCGGCCAGGTCGAGCAAGCCATGCCCGCAGAGCGCGGTGAGGATGACCTTCTCCTCGCCGGTTTCCTTACACCTCAGCGCTTCCTCGATGCACGCGGCCACGGCGTGGGTGGGCTCGGGCGCAGGGACGATGCCCTCGGTACGGGCAAACCTGAGGCCAGCAGCGAAGCACTCGTTCTGTGGCTTGGCCACTGCCTCGATCAGCCCAAGCTCGTAAATGTGCGAGAGCAGCGGCGACATCCCGTGGTAACGCAGTCCGCCGGCGTGGATGGGGTCCGGGACGAACTCGTGCCCAAGCGTGTGCATCTTGAGCAGCGGAGTGAGGCCGGCCGTGTCACCGAAGTCGTAGGCGTAGACGCCTCGGGTGAACGACGGGCACGCCGCAGGCTCGACCGCCCGGATTACTGGATCCATCCGGCCGGCCAGCTTTTCCCTGAGGAACGGGAAGGCGAGCCCGCCGAAGTTGGAACCGCCGCCGGTACAGCCCACGATCACGTCCGGAGTGTCACCGGCGAGGGCCAGCTGCTTCAGCGCTTCCTCTCCGATGATCGTCTGGTGCATCAGCACGTGGTTAAGCACGCTGCCGAGCGCGTAGCGGGCGTTCGGATCCCCGGCTGCGCGCTCGACCGCCTCGCTGATGGCGATCCCGAGGCTGCCGGGGGAATCAGGGTGCTCGGCCAGTATCGCTCGCCCAGATGCGGTTTCCTCTGACGGGCTCGGATACACGGTGGCCCCGTAGGTCTGCATCAGTATCTTGCGGTAGGGCTTCTGGTCGTAGGACGCCCTGACCATCCAGACGTCGAGTTGCAGGCCGAAGAGCGCGGACGCGAAAGCTAGTGCGCTTCCCCATTGGCCCGCGCCGGTCTCGGTGGTGAGCTTCGTCACGCCCTCGGCGGCGTTGTAGTACGCCTGCGGCACGGCCGTGTTCGGTTTGTGCGAGCCTGCCGGGCTGCCGCCCTCGTATTTGTAGTAAATGCGGGCCGGTGTACCCAGGTCCTTCTCGAGCCGCCGCGCCCTGAAGAGCGGCGTGGGCCGCCACAACCGGTAGACGTCGATAACCTCGCCCGGAATCTCGATGTGCCGTTCCGGCGACACCTCCTGCGCAATCAGCGCAGCAGGAAACAGCGGTGCCAGGTCATCCGGGCCGACTGGCTGGCCGGTGCCAGGGTGCAACGGCGGCGGTGGCGGAGAAGGCAGATCGGCGATCACGTTGTACCAGTGGCGCGGCATCTCGGACTCTTGCAGAACGTACTTGACCTGGTGATCCATGAGTTCCTCCGCTCGCATGCCTGGCACTGGGAAGGTCCGGGCAAAAGCCGGCAGCCGTAACGCTAGCGGACAACTATCCGGGCCAGGAAGTGCCGGGCTTAGGGGTCCCTGTCGACAATACGAGGTTTTGCCGGGTACGTCCCTTGCCGCAGCCAAGCCGGCTACTGTCCGCCGACGGCAGCGTTCTGCCGTGGGTTGTGTCGAGGCCCAGCCTTCGTGCGACGATCGCAGGGTCCTGCACCGGCGGATGACCGCGACTGTGGTTGCGCCGGTCACCGCTGCTGACCATGGGCGACCAGGCCAGGGAAAGCGTGCCGTTTCTGGCAGGCGGTGTGGCTCCCCCGGACGGGTTGCGGGCGGATTGGCGTGCATGCGATGGTTGGCCGGTGGGCCCGTCCGCCACCGTGTCCGTGCGCATAGGTTCGGCAGGCCCTGGTGATCTTCGCGGCCAGTCGGACTAGCGAGGACCCTAGCCCGTGAAGCTGGGTCTTTGCAGGCCGGTGCCGGCAGGCAGGGTTTGCGTGCCGGCCGGTCGTGAAAGAGCACGCTAGTTGTACTGGTGCTGGGGTGGGATTTTGTGGCGGGGTGGCGGCAGAGGTGAAATTCAGCCGGAGGTCCGCTGACAAGCGGGCGGAGGCCAATCTCCGCGAAACCTCGGCCGAGGATTGGCTGAGCGAGTTCAGGCCGGTACGGCCGGACGCGCTGACGTCCGCTGACCGGGATGTCGACCAGTCCAAGTGGCAGCGCCCGGAGCGGCGGGGACAACCGGAGGCCGGGTCTCAGGACCGGCAGCCGTCACGACCTCCGGAACAGGGCTGGCAGGACCAGCAGCGCGGTGCGCAGTCAGGGATGCCCAGGCCGGACCGGGGATACCGTCCCGATCACCGGCCGGATGACTCGCGGAACTCGCCTCGTGGCCAGTACAGCGGTCCCGGCGACCAGTACGGCGGTCCCCCTGACCGGTACGGCAGGCCTCCTGGAGATCGGTACGGCGGTCCTCCCGCGGACCGGTACGGTCCTCCGGCTGACCGGTTCGCCCGTCCTCCCGCCGAGCGGCACGGCAGCCCGGATCCTGATCGGTACAGGGATGCGCCTCCCGACTACCGCAGGGGAGCTCGGCCGGATCAGCGGGGCCGTGCGCGAGGCGACGAGCCAAGGTCTGAGCAGCGTCCCGGTCAGTACGCGGATCCGCGTCCCGATCAGTTTCCCGGTCCCGCTGCGGACCAGCTCCATGGTCGCCGCGGCGATCAGTTCCGGGATCCGCGGGCCAAACAGTTCCAGGATCCGCGGGCCGAACAGACTCGCGGGCCACGAACCGACCAGTTCCGGAACCCTCGCTTCGAGGGCCGACCTGACCAGCCTCGCGGGAATCCGCGGGATCAACGGGTCGACTACCGCCAAGACTTGCTCCCGGCATATCGGCAGGACCAGTTCCGTGACCAGCAAGCTCCGCGTGGCCGGGCTCGTCCGCCCGAAGACCAACGACCGGCGGGGCGCCAGGGCTACCCGGCCGCACGCCAGCCGCCACCCGAACTTGGCAGCCAGCGGGACGAGCGCCGCATGCCTGAAGCGCGGCCGCCGGCACCAGGGCCTGCCCATCCCGGCTTGCCCGAGCGGGCCGAGCTACAGGCTCACCATCGCGCCGGCTGGGCGGATGGGCTGCCTGCGCCGCCCGATGCACGCGGCCCGGTCGGAGAACGCCACGAGGATCCGATTTACTTCTCGACAATCGCCGACACCAGGCCGCCCGTCGGTCATGATCCGCGGGCGGCCGCGCCACTACCACTCGACCGCGACGGCTCGGCGACTTACCAGAGCCTGACGCCGCTGCCAGCGGATGACCGGGTCCGGCCGCCTTCCACGGCCTCGACCGGCGACACGCCGTCTCTGGCTCCAGCCGGCCGTGGTGAGCTGGCACCGGTGCAGCAGGGCTTCGACCGGTCGGCCGAGCAGCCCCGCCCGATGGTGGACGAGGACTCCGAGCCAACTACCCCGTTGCCGGTCATCCTGCCCGGCGCCGCATCAATCCCGCGGCCGGCGCAGATCGACGCGCCTCGCGGGCCGTTCGAGCCCGCGAGGCCCACGCAGCCGACCAGCATCACCGGCTCGGTGGAGCCGCCGCCGCGCTTGGATGGCGGGCCGCACGCCGCGGGTTCAATCCGGGACGACGCGCCGGGCGAACGTGGCCGCCTGGCTATCGGCTCAGATTCTCCGTTAGCCGACGACATCTCCGAGCCGGCCGGCAGCCCCGAGAGCCGGCCGATTCCGGAAGCCGCCAGCGAGAAGCTGGACCAGATCAAGGATCTCTACCTCACCGCGGAGGCGATCGGCGAGGACGCGCTCGACAAGCACTTCGAGCAGGTCAGTCAGCGTCAGCGCGAGCTGATCAAAGAGTTCTTCGAACGGTCGCACCGGGCAAACGGCGACGTGCCATAACGCCGGGGCGCCGTCGTGCGGCGTTGACTCTATGCAAGGCTCCGCTGCATAAGCAGCGTGTCGATCCACCGCCCGTGCTTGTATCCGACCGCGGACAGGCGACCAACCGGACGGAACCCGAACGCCGCGTGCAGCCGCACAGAAGCGTCGTCGCCGGTGTCTGCGATGACCGCGATCATCTGCCGGGCCCCTGCCGCTGCCGACGCTGCCAGCAGGTCGGTCAAAAGCACTCGGCCGGTGCCCTGCCCGGTCAGGCCCGGCGCGACGAAAACCGAGTCCTCCACCGTATGCCGGTAGGCCGGCGTAGACCGCCACGGGGCGGCATAGGCGTACCCGAGAATGACGCCATCTGCCTCCGCTACCAGGAACGGAAGGCCACGGTCGGTTAGGACCGCGCGAAGGTCACGCCACTCCCGGTCGGACCGTCGGCCCTCCGCGAACGTCGCCGCGCTGTTGACCGCATACCAGCCGAAGATCTCGCTGACCCGATCCAGGTCTGCGTCCGTCAGCGGCCGTACCGTGGCATTCAGGAATGCCCACCCCACCGGAGCCGGAACGCGTCGCGGAGCCGGGCCGCCTCGTCCTCGGTTATCTTGACCACCTCGGCACCGAGGTCGCCGTTTTCCCATTCAATGATCGCCGAGTCCGGCATCCAGCCGAGGTCTCGCCGAAGCGTCTGATCGACAGGGCCGTCGGGTTCGTAGATCCGGCGGGCCAGGCCGGATGGCATTCTGGCCTGTCCGCGGCCGACAGCGATCAGGGCGTAGTACTGGATCTTGGGGGTCACCGGGCTCCTATGCCGAAGTCCGCTATCTCCTCGCAGTGTGGCGGAGCCTTGACCCCGGCCGACGCTGCAACCTGTCGGGCTCGGATCCTGGCGCGCTCTCTAGGCGGTGTAGCCGGGTCGGTGATTACGCGATAATCCTCGTGCGTACCGACGAGGACGTCCCAGCTCGCGAACGTATGGAACTGGATCTCGAAGGAGAGATCGCTTGCGGGATCGCGCCAGCGGGTCCAGATGCCCTTGTGTACGGGGCTCTCCCACCGGTTCCGCCGCGCCTCAAGCTCGAACCCCTGTGCCTTGAGCCTCCGGTGTACGTGCCAGGTTCCTTCGGTGAAGGAGTCGGGCTCGAACGCAAACGCGTACCTGATGACATCGCAGATGCTGGCCGCCAGTTGGCTGGGGGTACGGTCCGGATGCCGGGCGACAAGCCTGGCCAGCTTGGCCGACAGGCGTTCGGCCGACTTAAGACTGGTTGCCTCGCTGCCGGGAGCCAGCCCGCCGGCGCTCAGCTGGTCGGCAATGCGCCTGATCACGGGAGTCAGCCCGCTCGCTCCGTAACTGCCGAAGGCCGTCTGGCCCTCGGCGGCGCGACCGTCGGCCAGCAGTCTTGCGACCAGTTCGCCGGCCTCTGCACTGAGCTGGCGGCTACCGGCCAGACGGTCACCGGCCTGACCGCGATCGCCACGGCGCGGGTTCTGACCCGGATCGCGGCGGCGTTGGTTCGGGCCGCTGCCGCCATGCGAATTCGGATCGCTGCCGCCGCGCCGGTTCGGATCGGTGCCGGCGTGTTCGTCGGGCCGGGTGCGAGCCCGACGATCGCCTGGGCCGGTCGGTTCACTCGGGCGCGGAGGTGCCTCCGGTGGCCCGGCGGCGGCCCTCAGTTCCCGGTAAGGCTGAGTCCCGGCATCCGCGATGCGGTGCCGGTCGTCCCGCCGGTCCCGGTCCGAACGGTCCCGGTCCGAACGGCTGTGGTCCGAACGGCTGTGGTCGGAACGGCTGTGGTCCGGATCGTCGCGACCCGGCCGGTCGTCGTTCGGCTTGTCCCGGTGAGCTTCGAGATGCCGCTCGTCAACTGCGGGGGAGCCCGAGCCGGGAACGCCGTTGCCGCTCGGGCGCGCAAGCGCATACGGATCCCGCCAGGCGTCGGCCGGGTCGTCGCGGCCCTTGGTGCCATTGGTCGCCGTGTCCCCATCCGGTGCCGCGGCGAAGTCGGTCACGCGATCGCCGCTCCTGGCCCGCTCCCCGGTGTCTTCGTGGGCGGGCACCGCCGCTGCGTTGGGCTGACCGGGCTGAAGGTCCGCGGCCGGGCCCGGCGCAGGCTCCCGCGGTCGACTGGCCTGCTCGGCCGGGCCAGCGTCGGCCGGGCGTGAAAGCCGGGGCGTCGCGTCCACGTCGTCCCGCTCGGGCGCGGGCAGGCCGAGTTCGAGTTGCTTCAGGCGGTGCGGCAACGGCTTAGCTGCGCCGCCATCCTCGTACGGCGAGGAGGGGTGGCCGTCGGGCAGCCGGTCAAGACGGGATCTGAGGTCAGCGAGAGACCCCGGTGCGGGCCGTCCGCGGCCCCGATCTGGCTCCGGGCGCCGTGCCGGGTCGGCCTGCGCCGTGTTCGGTACGGGAGTTGCCTGCCTCGGCGGGTCGGCGACCGCCCGCTGGCCGCGAGGTTCGCCGACCGCTCGCTCGTCGTCAGAGTCGGTGACCGCTTGCTGGCCGTCGGAGTAGGCGCGGCGGACCGGGCCCGCGGACGCAACGGCAGCCGCACCGGATCGGGCGTCGCCAGCGGGGTCAGCTGGCATGTCGCCGGCGTCGGGCGCGGCATGCTCGGGCGGCGGGGAGCGGGCGGGCTCGGGCGGTTCAGAATGGTCGGCAGACTCAGGCGCAGCGGCTGGGGTCGGCGGGGATGATCTTGTCGTTCCAGGCTCAGGCGGTGCGACGGGTGGCGACGGCTGCGCGGGTACGGGCGGACCAGGTGGCGGCCGCTGCGCGGGTCGCGCCGGTGCGGGCGGCATCGGCCGGCCTGACGCCGCCCTCGGCAGCGGCTCGAACAGAGAGCTCGGACGCGGCTGCCGATCGGGCTGCGCATAGGGATCCCCGTTCACCTCCGGGAGGGGCCGCAAGGGTGGTTCCGGTAGCACGGGCCACTGGGGTGTCCCGTTTGTGGCCGGGGAGTGGCCGTTACGGCTCGGTGGCTGGCCGTCGGGCTCTCCCGAGAACGCGGCGTGATCGCCGTTCGCGGAGCTTCTTCCGTTGCCGTTGCTGGCCGGGTCGATGCGCGGCAAGTCGACTGTCTGGTCGCGCGGGTCCTCCGGTTGGTCCCACGGCTGAGCCGGCCCTGCCATAGCGCAATCTCCCGCTTTCTGGCGACCCGCTCATCGTAGTGTCACTTCGGACTTATTGGGCGGTCGGTTGCCGAGGCTCAGCCACTCGCGGGCCAGCGCGCTCAAGCTCATCGAATCAGTTCTGACCAGGTCAGAGCCGGTGGGCTGAGGAATTGCCGGGAAATATGACGGCGGGCACGAAGATCATTCAGGGATCGCGGGGAGAATGCACCCCACGACCGATCCCAGTCCGATCCTGGCGCCGTCCTCGCCTGCCGCGGTAGCAGTGATGGTGATCTCGTCCCCGTCCTGCAGCCACGCACGAGTCGACCCATCAGGGAGGGGAACGGGCTCCGTCCCGCCCCAGCCGAGTTCGATGAGCGAGCCTAGCCCGGCTGGATCAGGACCGCTCACGGTGCCGGACGCGTAGAGATCGCCAGTGCGCAGGGAAGCGCCGTTGACGGTCATGTGCGCGAGCATCTGGGCCGGACTCCAGTACATGGCCGAGTACGGCGGCCTGGAGATCACGTGGCCGTTCAGCCGGATCTCGAAGTCGATATCCAGGCCCCAGTCGGCGGACTCGCTCAAGTAGCCGACCAGCTCAGCGTCTCGCGACGGCGGGCGGACGCGCGCGTGCTCCAGAGCGGCGAGCGGCAGGACCCACGGACTGACCGTCGTGCCGAAGGATTTGCCGAGAAAGGGCCCGAGCGGGATGTACTCCCAGGCCTGAATGTCGCGGGCTGACCAGTCGTTGACCAGGCACACGCCGAACACGTGCTCTGCGAATCGACTGGCAGGGACCGGCTCGCCCAAATGCGATGGCGCGCCGACAAGGAAGCCAAGCTCGGCCTCGAAGTCCAGCCGTGCGCAGGGGCCGTAGGTCGGCCGGTCGGCTCCCGCAGGCCGGGTCTGGCCGCACGGGCGGCGGATGTCTGTGCCCGACACGACGACCGTGCCCGCGCGGCCGTGATAGCCGATCGGCAGGTGCTTCCAGTTCGGCGTCAGCGGCTCTGAGTCCGGCCTGAAGATCCGGCCAATGTTTCTGGCGTGGTGCTCGGAAGCGTAGAAGTCCACATAGTCCGCGACGGTGAACGGCAGCCGGAGGCTGACATTCTCAGCGGGCACCAGCAAGTCCTCGATCACTGGTCGGCAGGCCTCGTCGGACAGCCATCGCGTGATCTCGGCCCGCACGCCGGACCACGCCCCGTCCCCGGCGGCGAGGAACTCGTCCAGGCTGCCGCTCGTGAACAAATGCGCCCGGCCTGGCATCACCCGGTCGGTGGCCGTGGTGAGGTCGAGGACGTAGTCGCCGATGGCCACGCCGACGCGGTACTCATCGTCGTGGCTGGTGGCGGTGTAGGACCCGTAGGGGAGGGCGGCCAGCCCGAACGGGTGCTCGAGCGGGATCCCGAGCCACTCTGCCGCCTGCGCCATGGTGCCCCTCCGCCTCCGTCGTGACCGCCTGGCGGTCGGCTCAGCCCTTGCTGACCAGGCCAAGCCTAACGAGGTCGGTGATTGGCTCATCGGTGCTGCAGGTGCCGAATGACGTGAACAAGCTGCGTGCGTCGGCTGCGGAATCGGGGGTGAGCGCGCTGACGGCGCTGGCGACGCGGTTCGCGTCCTGGTCAGCGAGCACGTCGGCCACGTCAGGGACATCGGCCCCGTCGAGTGCGGCGACGGCGGCGAGCAGCACGTTCAGGAAGCCGTGATGCTCAAAGCCGGTGTCGGTGGCCCGATGGCGGACCGCGTGATGCAGGCCGGCCGTGCACTTGAACGCCAGCCGCTGATCCGCCAGCAGAACCAGGCACCGCGCCAGCGTCTGCTCGTCAGGGAACGCCTCAGCTGCGACGCCGCCGGTCCGCAGCTTGGCCGAGTATCGGTGCTCGGATAGGGCGCGAACGGCGTCGGAGGTCAGCCGGGCGGCCGGTATCTCCGCGAATGCGACCGCTCCGGCGAGCGGCGTCGCGTCTAGCCGGGTGATGAGCGTTGCGACGGCCGTCTCGGTGTCAGCTATCTGCTGGTCGACGGGAAGTTCGATCGCCCGCAGCCTGAGCCGGGGATCCGCGAACGCCGCGTCGACGGCGGCGTCGAGGCTGTCGGCGCCGTTCGGCAGCACGAGCGCGAGGTCCAGTTCGGCGACGCTAGCGGCGGTCAGGGCGGCCGAGAGCTGGGTGATCTTGGTATCGGCGCAGACGAACGGGCCCGACATCTCGCTATACCAGGCCTGCTGGTGCCGC
>JASIBJ010000616.1 GCA_030045215.1 Streptosporangiaceae bacterium
AGACGCAGCACTGTACCTCCAGTTGCTCCCTAGCAGCTACGGCACACATCGTGCACCGGTTGCGGCTCGCACGCCGATGCCGCGGCGCCGCAGCCGCATGGCACGATGTGGTGACGATTGAGCGCGGAGTCCCGGCGGATTGCCGGCCAGCCGCCGGGCCCGGAAAGGCAGCGCGTCAGTGAGCCAGCCGCTGGAGACCTACCAGGACGAGATCTACCTGAAAGGGCTGTCGTGGGCAGTCCCGCCGTTCCCCGCCGACTTGTCCGCCCTCGAGGAAGCGGCGCGGCGGGTCATGACGCCGCGCTCGTTTGACTACGTGGCGGGTGGCGCGGGGTCCGGCGACACGGTGCGGGAAAACCTGGAGGCCTTCCGGCGCTGGCGGATCGTGCCGCGGATGCTGACCGACGTCAGCGCGCCGTCCTACTCGACCACGGTCCTTGGCACCACGCTGAGCGTGCCGTTCTTGCTGGCCCCGGTCGGCGTGCTCGCGATCGTGCACGCGGATGCCGAGTCCGCCGTTGCCCGCGCCGCCTCGGCCGCAAGCGTGCCGATGGTCATGAGCACCGCCGCCTCAACGCCGATCGAGCAGGTGGCAGCGGCGAACGGCGACGGCCAGCGCTGGTTTCAGCTGTACTGGCCGAAGGACAGGGCCTTTGCCGCGAGCCTCATGAACCGGGCGCAGGCGGCCGGCTTCCGGGTGCTCGTGGTCACGCTGGACACCCGGATCCTGGCCTGGCGGCCCCGCGATCTAGACCACGGGCACCTGCCGTTCCTGCACGGCATCGGGGTCCAGAACTACCTCACCGACCCGGCGTTCCAGGCTGCGCTGGCATCCCCGGTCGACGTCGACCCGGGCGCGGCCATCTTGCGTTATACGCAGGTGTTCGGTGACCTGTCCCTGACCTGGGAAGACCTGCCCTTCGTGCGCGAGCACTGGAACGGGCCGATCGTGCTGAAGGGCGTCCTGTCGGCCGCCGATGCGGAGCGGGCCGCCGAGGCGGGCGTCGAGGGAATCGTCGTGTCCAACCACGGCGGCCGGCAGGTCGACGGCGCCCTCGCCGCTCTCGACGCGCTGCCGGAGGTGGCCCGGGCCGTGGGCTCCGACGTGACCGTGCTGTTCGACAGCGGGATCCGCGGTGGCGCCGACATGCTGAAGGCGCTCGCGCTCGGCGCGCGCGCGGTGCTGATCGGCCGGCCGTACGTTTACGGCCTCGGCTTGGGCGGAGAGGCAGGTGTCAGGCACGTCCTGCGGGCGCTGCGCAACGACTTCGAGCTGACCATGCGGCTGGCCGGGCTGGCCAACCTGAGTGACCTTCGGCCCGACTGCCTGGTGCGTCGCCCGTAGCGCGGCCTGCGGAGATGGACCTGCAGCAAATCGGCCTGCGGCATCCGGTGGCCGATTTGATCCGCGACATCCAGCACAACCGGACCGGGATACCGCGGCGCATGTTCGTGGCCGAGGGCCTGTATGAGAACAACATGGTGCTGTCGACCGGCGTCGAAATCGACGCGTTCGTCTGGTGCCAGGAGGCGGCTTATTCGGATGAGGCGGCGGTCCGGGCGCAACAGCTGGCGGGCCGGGCCAGGCGCGCGTACCAGGTGTCGGCCAAGACCATGGAGCGGCTGGCCGAGCGGCCGAATCCGGATGGCCTCCTCAGCGTCGCCCGGCTGCCTGACTGGCACCCCGATAGCCTCCGGCTAACGCAGGACGCTCTGATCCTGGTGGCGGACGCCGTTGAGATCCCGGGAAACCTCGGCACACTGATCCGGACGCTGGATGCCTGCGCCGCGGACTGCCTCGTGCTCACCAGCCGCCGCACGCGGCTGACCCATCCGAAGGTGCTGCGCAGCAGCCAGGGCATGAACATGAAGGTTCCGTCGTTCGAGTTCGAGCAGGTGAGCGACGCCATTGCCTGGCTGCAGCGCGGCCAGTGCACCGTGTATCTGGCCGATACCGACGAGAGCATGAACTACCGGCAGGCGGACTATAGCGGCCGCACGGCGCTGGTCATCGGCAGCGAGCGATACGGCATCTCGGCGCCCTGGTATGAGGCGGGCTTTCGGCGGATCGGGATCCCGATGCTCGGTGCCGCCGACTCGCTGAACGTGTCGGTCTCAGCATCGGTTCTGCTGTACGAGGCCAGGGCGCGCAAGAGCGCATGGTGAGCCGCCACTGCCGAGGGCGTCAGAGGCTGGCGACGTTCACGACGATGGCCTCCTGGGTCGACCTGGCGACTACGATCACGGCGGTCTGGTCGGGGGACGGGTTCTCCTCCCGGTGCGGAACGTGCGGCGGCACCCACACGTAGTCGCCCGGATGAGTCTCGAGCCGGACGATCTCGCCGCTGGCGGAGTCCCGGAACTCGAACGCGGGTGAACCGGAGACCACGTAGATGCCGGTCTCGGACTGGCCATGATGGTGGTCACCAGAGCGCACGCCCGGCGGCAACTCGGTGCGGCCCATCCACAGCGACTGAGCTCCGGTCAGCTCACCCGAGATCGCCGCCGACCTGAGCATCCCGCTGGTCTGCGCGGTCGCTGCCGACAGGTCATCGGCGCGGATCACCCGCAGACCGTCGTCGCTCACTCGTCCTCGAGAGTCAGGGATACCGAGTTGATGCACCAGCGCTGATCGGTCGGCACGTCGTAGCCCTCGCCCTCGAACACGTGGCCCAGGTGTGAGTTGCAGGCCGCGCACCGGACCTCGGTGCGGACGCGCCCGAGCGAGCGGTCCTGGAGGAGGACCACGGCATCGCCTTCTGACGGCTGGTAGAAGCTTGGCCAGCCGCAGCCGGAGTGGAACTTCGCATCCGAACGGAACAGCTCGGCGCCGCAGGCTCGGCACCGATAGACACCCTTGGTCTCGGTATCGGTGTATTCGCCAGTAAACGGGGCTTCTGTACCCGCCTCGCGCAGCACGTGGTACTCCTCGGGAGAGAGCCTTGCCCGCCATTCGTCCTCTGACAACTGCGCCTTGTCCATGCCGTGAGACTACCTGGCGCGTCCAGGTCAGTCGGCGGGGCCTAGCTCCACGCAGAACACGTTGCCTTCCGGGTCATTCATCACGGTAAGACCCTCGTGTTCGTCGACCACTGTCGCGCCCAGCGCGACCAGCCGCCGGACTTCCTTGGCCATGGTGTCCGGCGGGCGCAGGTCCAGATGCATCCGATTCTTGGCCACCTTCGGCTCGGGCACCTTGGCGAACCACATGTTCGGCCCGCCCCAGCCCGCCGCCTCGACGTATGCCAGTTCCGACGTTGCGTCCTCGTCCACGTCGCTGCCGAGGGCCGCGGCCCAGAACTCGGCGACTGCGAGCGCGTCGGCGCAGTCGAAAGTGACCGACTTGATGACAGCGGGCATACGAGGAAGATATGCGCCGCTCGGCCTGGCTCGCCACAGAATTCCGAAGTGCGCCGCCTCGTTCCCCAACCGACTGCGGTCTAAGCCCGCGGCCTCGAAGACGTCGGCTAGGTCTGCCCTCTGATCCCTGCGTTCCGCGACCGCGAAGCCGAACTCCGACGCTGCCCGCAGCGCGACTGATGCGACCTGACGGTGGATCCCTCTAATGGCATCGATCACGCTCGTGGTCGGGCCGGTGCCGGTCCTGCTGATCGATGTAGGCACGCGTTGGGGTTAATGCTCCAAGTTGGTAATACTTTCTCGCCCCTTGCCCGTCTGCTAGGTAGGAAGGGGAAACTGGGGTGGGACACGACGGCCTCCTGGAGCGGGACGAAGTCGTCGCGTCAGTCGACCAGTTGGTTGCCGAGGTCGCCGTCGGCCGTTCGACAGCCCTGTACGTGCTCGGCGAGGCAGGGCTTGGCAAGACTTCGGCGCTTGAGTACGCGCGCGGGAGGGCTGCTGCAGCGCGTCTTGCCGTCGGCCTTGGCCGCGGTCACCCGATGGAGACCGGACTGCCATTCGGGCTGCTTGCCCAGGCCCTTGACTCAGTCGGAGCGGGCCGCCTGCTCGGCGATGGTCAGGAGCCTCCGGCGACGCCCAATGATCGCGCGGCTACGTTCTTCCGGGTCCTGCGCTGGTTGCAGGACCGGACCGACAGTCCGCTGTTGCTGGCCTTCGACGACGTGCACTGGGCGGATGCTGACTCGCTGGCCCTGCTCTCGTTCCTATGTCGCAGGCTTGGCCTGCTCCGCGTTGGGATCATCCTCACTCTGCGGCCGTGGCCATCCGAAGCACATGGTGCGGTCATGGCGCTGGCCGACGAGGGCTGCGGCGTCATTAGCCGGCTCGGGCCCCTGAGCGAGTCAGCCGCAGCATCGCTGCTCGCGGACTGCCTCGGCCACGCCTTGGCCGACGCCGACCTGCAGCGGGCGTACTCGCTGTGTGCCGGGAATCCGCTGCTGCTCGAGCAGCTCGCGGTCGCGCTGGCGCACGGCGAGGGCATGTCTGCGCTCGCCAGCGCTGAGCGCCGGGCGTTCGGTCAGGACGTGCTACTCGCCCGCTTCGCCGGGTTGCCGTCAGCGGGAATGCGGTGCGCGCAGGCCGCGGCAGTCCTAGGGACGAACTTCCTCGCCGCGGTCGCGGCCGAGGTCGCCGGCCTCGAGGGCAGGGACGTCGATATCGCGCTGGACGCGCTCGGTCGGTCCGGGCTGATCGAGCAGGGCCCTGGCACCGCAGTCGAGTTTGCTCACCCGCTATTCCGCCAGGCTCTCTACGACGACCTGACCGGGCCGGTCCGCACCCGGCTGCACGGCCGCGCGTTCGCGGCGCTGCACGCTCGCGGGATGGAAGCCCAGGCGGCCGAGCACGTCATGCCAGCACACCTCGCCGGTGATCCGGATGCAGTGGCAGTGCTGGAGCGAGCCGGACTTGCAGCCCGGCGGGCCGGCGCCTTCGCCGCGGCGGTCACGCACCTGGACGCGGCCGTGGCGATGGCGGGCGACCGCGCCAGCGTCGGGCTGCTGCTGGCGCACGCTGAAGCGCTGCTTGTCGGTGGCCACCTGGACCGCGCGCTCGCTGCGTACGTGGGCCTGCTGAGCAGCGTTGACTGCAGCGGCGCTGATCGAGTGCAGGCGCTGTGGATGGCCGGCCGGGTCAAGGCGATGCTGGGCGAGCACGACCAGGCGGCAAGTCGGTTCGCTGAGGCCGCCGAGCTCGCGCGATCGGAGCGTCCGGAGACCGCCGTCGCGATCCTGCTCGACGCAACTTTCTCGGCGGAGATAACGCAAGGGCCCAGGCGAGGGCTGGCGCCGGCCAGCCGGGCCAGGGAACTAGCCCGCTCCCTTGGGGAGTCAGTCCAAGCTAGGGCGGAGGCCGGCTGGGGTGAGGTCGCGATCCAGGCTGGCGATCCGGCCGGGATTGCCGCGATCGAGGCGGGCATGCCATGGCTCGCGCTCGCTCCCGAAATCGACGCCAGCGCCTGGGGCACCGTTAGCAGCTTCGCGTTCGGGTGCGCCGTCACCGAGCGCCTAGAGGAGGCTGACCGGGCCTTCACCGTCACGCGGCAGTCGGCGGAGCGAGCGAGCGCGCCCGAGCCGATGGCGATCCTGGCCAACGGGCACGGATACGTGCTGGTGCGGATGGGCCGGCTGGTCGCCGCTCTGGATGCCATCGACTTCGCCTACTCGCTTGTCGATCTGGCGCCGGTGGTCGAGTCGTTCGCGGCTGTCGGTAGCGGCTACATCCGCCTCCTCATGGGCCAGCTTGAGGAAAGCGCGCGGTGGTTCGACCGCGTCGAGGAAGTCGCGACGGTGCGCGGCGAGTGGAACGCGCTGCTGTTCCTCTGGGACGGTCGCGGGCACCGGCTCTTGCGCGAGGGCCATGCCGCCGAGGCGTGCGAGAACTATGCCCGCCTCGAGGCGACACGCACGCGGATGGGCATCGGCGAGCCGTGCTTGCCCGCCTGGGGGCGGCACGCCATAGCCGCCTACCTTGCAGCGGGCCGGATCGAGGACGCCGAGCGGGTGATTTCCTGGCTGGATCAGACGCGGATGCCTTGCCGGTTCCCGCGGATCGCTGCAAGCACGGGCAAGGCGCAGCTGGCCGAGCTCGCCGGGGATGACTCGGCCGCTCAGTCTCACTTCGATGCTGCCCTGGCCTTGCACAGCGAGGTCGACCTGCCGCTTGAGCACGTCGAGACGCTTCTGGCCTATGGCAGCTTCCTGCGCCGGTCGGGCCGGGCGCTGCAGGCACGCTCGGTGCTGGCGCAGGCGGCCGACATCGCCGCAGCCGCCGAAGCGGGCTGGCTGGCGGCCCTTGCCGGAGCCGAGCTGAAGGTCGCGGGCGGCCGTCAGCGCGACCGCAGGCGCGGGATGCTGAGCCCGCAGGAGCAGCGGGTGGCCAGGCTCGCCGCTCATGGCGCAACCAACGCCGAGATAGCCCGTCAGCTGTATGTGTCGGTCTCGACGGTCGAGACGCACCTAGAGCACATCTACGCCAAACTCGGAATCCACTCCAGGTACGAGCTCATGGCCAGAGTCGGCGAACTCGGCGCGGATCCTTAGGGGTAGGGAGATCCCCCGACGCCCCCAGCGAGGAATTCTGCCAACGTAAGGAGGAGCAGCCCGCTGTCGGGTCCGATACGCAGGAGGTTACGGTCTTGCCCTCCGATGACTCCCTCGATCCTCGCCCGAGCGCCTGCGGGCGCAGCGAGTTCGGCAGCGAAGCCTCTCATCAGGCTGACGCTGTTGTCCTTGAGCTCATCATCGTCGGCACCGAGCCGATCAGCGGCACCGTCCGGCGCGCCGGTAGCGAGCACACCGACGTCTTTCACGGCTGGATCGACCTCATGAGCATCATCGGCTCGCTCGGAACCGGCCAGGTGGGCGGCTAAATCTCCGGGATATTGCCGATGGGCGCGCCCCTCGCATGTGCGTAGCTTCGCAAGCGCACATGTTCTCACGCCCGTCGTCTCCAAGGAGGGAAGCGTGAAACGGATCATCACTATCGCGAGCGCCATGCTCATCGCCGTCGGCGGCGGTGCGGTCGGCCTCGCCGCAAGCGCCGCGGCTAGTACGGCTGCAACGTCCGCATCGGGTACCGAGCACTTCGAGCTGGTAACGACCTCCGTCGGTCAGACAATCACCTTCCACGCCATCTACTACGGCGTGGTGACGGCGGCCGGCACAGAGGTCTCCCCGAGCAGCGGCAATACCGATACCGTCCACCTTCCTGGCGGCACGTTCAAGCTCGTTCACACCGCTCCGCCAGGATTCAAGGTGAATCCGAAGACGTGCCTGGCGATCGCTACGGGCACCGCCAAGTACAAGATCACCGGCGGAACCGGCCGTTACGCCGGTATCAGCGGCAAGGGAACGGCCGTGATCAGCGAGGTCGGGATACTCGGCCGGGTCAAGGGCGCGTGCAGCGAGAACGCCGCCCCGGCTGCCTTCTTCATTGTCGTCAAGGGCAGCGGGCCGCTGCACACCTAGCGGAGGAGGGGAGGGCGGAGCTACACCACGACCTCGTGGAGTGGCTCCGCCCCCGCCGCGGCCCGCAGCTCGATCTCGGTCACCCGTCCGGCGGCGCGGACGTCTTCGCTGGCGGCCGTGAACGCATCGAGGTCATGAGCGTCGCCGGTCACGATCAGGCGAAGCACCGGCTGCTTCATCCCCACCCTTGCTTGCGACTTCGCCTTCCTGATCGCGGCAATTGCCGCCACGGCGGCGGTGAGCACGCTCTCGTCGCCCATCCCGGCCAGCGGGGCGAGCTCGTCGGCGTCCGGCCAGGGGGCCCGGTGGATCGACCCCTCCTGCCACCACGACCAGGCCTCCTCGGTCGCGAACGGCAGGAACGGGGCGAGCAGCCGCAGCAGGACCGAGAGCCCGAGCCGGAGAGTGGCCACCGCCGAGCCGGCTGATTGCGCGCCGTGCTCACCGTACGCGCGCGGTTTAACCAGCTCCAGATAGTCATCGCAGA
>JASIBJ010000617.1 GCA_030045215.1 Streptosporangiaceae bacterium
GCCCGGTGATCCGCCTGAGCACTTCGCCGGCGAGGAACCCGAACGTGTTCACGTGGTAGCCGTGCCCGGTGCCCGGAGGCCACCACGGCTCCTCGGCCGCGAGGGCACGGGTCATGAACTCCCAGTCGAGCATGCAGCCGGCCCGCTGCCGCGCGTGCAACGCCGGCAGCCCGGCCTGATGGCTGAGCAGTTCGCGAACCGTGACCCGGTCCTTGCCCGCGGCGCCGAACTCCGGCCAGTACCGCGTGACGCGCGCGTCCGGATCGAGCTCACCCAGGCCCGCGACCCTGGCCAGGCACGCGGCCAGCATCCCCTTCCCGACGGAAAACACGTTGATCAGCGTGTCGCGCGTCCACGGCTCGCGGCGTTCAGGATCGCGCAGGCCTCCCCACAACTCGGCGACCACGGTGCCGCCGACGGCGACAGACACGGCCGCTCCGAGCTCGCCTCGTTCCGCGAAGTTAGCGGCGAACTCCTCGGACACGGCGCGGAAGGCCGGATCACACCAGCCGCCGATCATGTCTTCCCGCATGGCCGAGACTCCGCCTTCCGGAAAAGCTCGCCGGGCGTAGTCTGCCCGGATGGCACCGGTACACGACGTAGCGATAGTAGGCGCCGGCCTGCTCGGGCTGGCCGCCGCCCGCGCGGTCGCCGATCAGGGCCGGGACTTCGTCGTTCTCGAGCAAGCCGAGATCGGCCATGACAACGGCGGCTCGAAGGGCACCTGCCGGATCTTCCGGCTCGGCTATCCCGAACCCGAGTACGTGGCCGCCGCCCGGCAGGCGCGGGAACTGTGGCACGCGCTCGAGGCCGAAACCGACCGCCAGATCCTGCTGCCGACCCCTCAGCTGACCTTCGGTCCGCAGTTCCGTGCCGTCTACGACGCCATGCGCCAGGCGGGCGCGGGCTGCGAGTTGCTCAGCGCCGCGGACGTGGCCGAGCGCTTCCCCGAGATCCGGGCGGGAGGCCCGGCGCTGCTGGAGACCGAGTCGTGCGTAACCGCCGCCGACGAGGCGCTGAGCGCGCTGGCATCCGCAGCCGGGCTGGTGGATCCGGCCGACCCGTCGGGGCACTCGGGCCCGGCCGGCGCGCGCCTGCGCACCGGCACCAGGGTGACCGGGATAGCCGACGACGGCAGGCAGGTCACGCTGGAGACGAGCGCCGGACCGGTGACGGCGCGGGTCGCCATCCTGACCACGGGCGCGTGGACGGCCGGCCTCCTTGCCGGGCACGTGCCGATGGCCGGCGAGGCGCGGCTTGAGCAGGTCGCCTACCTCGCCCCCGCAAGCGCGCCCGGGCCCTCCACGCCAGCATCGCCGACGCCGATCTTCATCTGCTACGGCGACCCGTCGCCGTACGGGCTGCCGGTTCCCGGTTCGAGCCTGTACAAGATCGGGATCCACCAGAGCGGCGTGCTCACCGACCCGGACGCGCAGACCTCCGACCCCGACCCGGCGATGCTGGTCGGGCTGGCGGAGGTGGCCGAGCGGTACCTGCCCGGTTACCTGCCCGAGCCGGTGGCAACGGAGCGCTGCATCTACGACAACACCCCCGACGAGGACTTCATCGTCGACCGGGTCGGGAACGTCGTGGTCGGCTGCGGCACGTCGGGACACGGTTTCAAGTTCGGCCCGCTGTTCGGCCAGTGGCTCGCCGCGCTGGCGTTCGGCAGCGCCCCGCCCTCGAGTCAGCGCTTCGGCCTGGCCCGGTTCTAGCGCGGGTCCGTCCTACAGCGGTCCCGGCGCCAGGAACTCGAGCGTCAGCGTCGGCTCGCCGCCAGGGCCGGTCCCCTGCTGGATGACCGCCCGGTAGCGCGCGGGCTGGCTGCGCAGCAGCCGTAGCACCGCGCCGAGAATGTCGACGCGATGCCTGCCCGAGCCGCGCACGAAGCCGGTGATCGTGACCGAGCGAAGCTCCGCCGGCCAGGCGACGCCCGGATCAGCGTCGCCGAAACCGGTCACGTAGACCGGCTTCGCCGCTACGAGTTCGCTGAGCACGAATACCAGCCGCGGGTCGACCAGGCCGCTGCCAAGCTGAGCGCGGGCCGCTCCGGGCAGATGCAGCCGGCGGTTGCGGGCCAGGTTCCGGCCGCTCCGCGCGTCGGCGGCGATCGCGGCCCGTGCCGCCGCCCGGAACGCAACCGGGGTGCTGCCGATCACGCGCACCTGCACGACCTCCGGACTCGTGCCGAAGCTGGCGAGCACCTGCGGCGCCGCCGCCGGCAGCTGCGCGCCGAGGTCGGCCTGCGCCGCTGCGGTCTCCAGGACGAGGCCCGCGGACCCGTGCTTACTCGCCGCGGGCAGGGTGCTGCCTGGTGCCAGCATCACGAGCTGTGTCGCCGGGAATCCGGCCGTCTGCAAGGCAGTGCACATCGCCACGTCGCAGGAAACGGTTGTACCCGCCGCCACCTGGGTCACGATCCAGGCCGCCGCGGCCTGTTCATTGGCCCTTGACTCGGCCTGCGCCGGCGTAATCGGCGGCGCGGCGTGACGGTGCGCATGCGCCGTGGGCGGCACCGCCCGTGACCGCGGAAGCGCGATCGCGACACCGCCGGCGACCCCGGCCGCGACGATCAGCACGACCGCAGTCACCGCGGTCCACCGCAGCGCGCCGATGCGCGCATTGTCAGCCACACGCAGCACGCGGCGCCGCAGCCACAGGCGCAGCGTGGTCGCGACCACCCGGGCCAGCGACGGCTCGGGCGACGACGGCCTGCGCGCGGGGCCTGCTGCACTGGCAGGCTCATCGGGCCGGGCCGATACCTTCAGTCCCGGTCCAGGTTGCGGCAAGCGGTCACCGGACACTTTGCAACTCCCACTGGCCGTGCGCGACTTGGCCAACGGCCTAATCGTGGTGGTTCAGCACATCGGATCCTGCTGGTTCAGCCGGATTCGGAAGATTCTAACGAAGAATGGCCCGCTGCCGCCGGAGGTGCGGCGACCTGCGTCAGCTCGTCCGGCGGTCCGCGGCCAGGCGGCGATACAGCGCGCAGGCAACCCGGAGGGCATCTTCCTGCGTGGGGAACGTGGTCGCCCTGGCCATTGCCGCACCCGCCAGCCGGGCCGCGATGGCCGGATCGTCGAGCACCTTCACCACCGCGGTGGCGAGCTCGCCGGCGTCTCCCGGCGGCACCAGAATCGCGGCCTCCTCGCCGGTGACGCTCGGCGTCCCGCCCGACCTGGTGGCGACGACCGCGCGGCCCGCGCGCAGCGCCTCCTGCAGGATCAGCGCTCGCGCCTCCCACCTGCTCGGCAGTACGAACACGTCCGCGTTGGCCAGCAACGCCGGCACATCGTCGCGCTCCCCCAGCAGCAGTACGTCCGCGCCGTCCTGCCGCGCCTGTGCCGCCAGCTCGGCCGCCAGCGGGCCGTCGCCGGCGATCACCGTCCGCGGG
>JASIBJ010000618.1 GCA_030045215.1 Streptosporangiaceae bacterium
GTCCCGTACCGCACCTCCTACGGGCCTGGCGCCTACCAGATCTGGACCCGGGTAGCCCGCGCGCAGGCGAACAATCCGGGGGCGTAGCCGCCGTCCGGCAGGCAGTCCTTGCTCACTCGCAGGCCGCTACGCGGTCGGTTCCTCGCCCCACCATGGCTCGGTCACGACGACTTCGGTGCCGGGCCCCAGCGCTTCACGTGTTGCTCGTAGCAACCGGATGCCTTCCTCAACCCAGGGAGCATCTCCCGGCCCTTCGACGGGAATCTTCCACTCCTCGTAGCTCGCATTCCAGCTTCGAAGGTGGCTCGCGAGCGGCTCCGGGATGTCGAGATCCTCTGGCGGGACGGCACAGCCGCCGAGCCACAGCGGCCCTGGGCCATGGTCCGGCCAGAACTCGATCACGATCACGTTCTTTAGCCTGCCGCGTGCGCGACGCGACCGCACTCATTTGTCGCGCAGCGGTGCGGGAGCGGCCGGGCGTGTAACAGTGGTCCGCCGTCGGGTTTAGTTATCCGCGGTAGCCGGTGCCTGGGATGCGGCGCTGGTACTCATCGCAGAGATAGGTCTCAGGGACCTCTTCGGTGACGGGCACGCTCCAGTACTCGAGCTTCGACTTGACCGCGAGGTACTGATCCTTCGCGTCGCGGTGGCAGCGCATGCCGGTGGGCCGGACCCCATTCACTGTTGTGGCGTAGGTCCAGGGAGAAACTGGCGGTTGCTGGCCGATGGTCGCGGCCTACCTCGACTGTGCACGGCAGATCCCCGGAAAGCAGGCACTCGGTCAAATCCCCGGCCCGATTGAGCGGTAGCTGTGCGTCGGCTGCGGTCGCCGGCTTCAGAGCATCGAAATCGGGGCCCTGCAGGTCCGCGCCGCGCACCGTGGTGAAGAACTCCAGGCCCGGAACCTTGGCTCGGCGCGCTTCTTCGACCCGCCAGACAATGGCCTCTTGACCGGACGCGTCCGCGTAGGTGCCAGGGAACCGGAGAACATCCATCCATACTCCTGGCAATCGGGCGGGCAACCTTTGACCGGGCGCCCGATCGTTTCGACATCCTATGCCGCCAGCCGAGCAACATCGCATGTCTCGGTCACCCCCCGCGCCGTGCTATGCCGCCTAGCAGCCGCGAGGCGCGGGCATGCTGGGCGGTGCGTTAGGAGATGACCCAGAACTCCTTGAACGGCGTCCTGAGCTGCCAGGTGGTACGCACTCCCGCTGGCAGCGATGCGATGTCGCCCGCTGCTAGCTCGAGCACCGGGCCGCCCTCGATCTCGATTCGTGCCGCGCCCTCTAGGATCAGCACGGTCTCTCGGCCCGGAAGCGTCCAGCTGACCGGCTCAGGCGCGGTCGTGAACCGTGACAGCCCTGATTCAGCGCCCTGGCGGCCGCACAGCACGTGCATCTCACCGCCGACGTCGGGGTCCGGCTCCCAGGCCTCAGCGGACACATTCGAAACGAACACGCCTGGGTATGGTTCCATGCGCGCACAGTAATCCAGCCCACAACCAACTCTCCGCATCTGCCGCCCGCGTCCTTTTGAAACCTCCAGCAAGCGCCGCCGGGGATTCCCTCTAGCAAGACCCACGTCAAGCGCGGCGACCGCGTCGTCGGCCAGGACACCGAACTTGTCGAGAAACTCGGGCGCAACGATCCGTGCCCGTGCGGTTCTGGCCGGCGCTTTCCGGCTGTGCTGCGGAGCAGCGGACAGTTCGACGGGGCACCAGCGGGCTACTACGTTCGCGACCGTGATCCATGAAGTCCCTCAGATCGGATGCTCCGGCGCGGTGCGGGAGGCAGATCAGCCGCACCGCACCGAGCATCCGCATCTACCGCAGACTGGGCTATCAGTGCCGCCGGGTCGCCATATCCGGAAGGCTGGACAATGTATGCCATGACTGTTCCGGCCTTGGATGATGCGACGCTTGATCGGCTCAGCCAACTATCAAGGTCAGCCGATCCGCCGCCGTGGCGTTCGATGACCGAAGGCCGCGATCACCTATCCGGCGACTCGTTCATCATGGTCGGGCCGGAACACGACCGGCGAGAGGATCTGTACGTGTCACGGGACAGCGGCCCGGCAGACGCGACCACACTGCACTTGCTGGCGGATGCGCGTACCTACCTGCCGGTCCTGATCGCGGAGGTGAGGCGGCTCCGCGCGCTCGTCCCGGACTAACAGAGTCCGCTATTGCCGCAGGGCGCGATGTGATTTCCAGCAGAATTGTCGGCAAGACTCGGATCCAGTCGTGCGTCCCTAGGCCACGAGCGCGGTTGCTTGCGTATCGCGGGACGTCTCTTGCGTGTTATGCAAGCTCCTCCGCCGCCTCTGCTGAGCTCGTGACCTCAAGGTGCCGTCCCGCATCGATCAGCGCCTGGCGCCGCCACTTATACAACGTGACGCTCGCGATGCCGAGCTCGGTGACGAGGTCCTTAACCGCTTCACCGGCGAGCATCCGCTCGCATGTCCGGCGGCGTAACTCCGCAGGGTAGTGCCCGGGGCATTGCTGGCTCCTGGTTGTCAGGGCCAGATTGTCCCAAGCGTGGTCCACTTCTTGGGCTCTAGGTCAAGGTAAGAGCGTTGTGGATCTTGCTTCAGTGTTTTAGGCGCTTGCCGAGATCTCGGTTGTTACCCGAACACGGCTCAGGGTGGAGGCTGAGGCTCGCGCCGTTACGATCGGCTGCCAGTCGGCCGGATGATCCGCCGCCAATCGGCGACGCCTCGAACGCCCCGTGGATTGTCTCCGCCTCAGGACTCTCGCGGCCGTCGAGTCCGGTTCACCTGCTGCGGAGCGCCCGCACCGGGCTCACGCGGAGCGGCGTCGGACTGCAGCCGCGGCAAATCACCCACCCAGGGTGAGGAACTGCTGGCTCGGAGCAGGAAACGTGGCAGCTGCGCGGTCTCAATTCGGCCTACGACAGGCTGCGGTCGGGGTCGTTGGCACCCGCTGCGGGTGCCACGGCGGCGCGAAACGGCAGAGAGCTGCAGGAAACGCTCAAGGAGGCGGACGTGAGCTCTACCGAAGGACGCACTAGTCACGCGAGCAGCAATGGGAAGATCGACATGCACCTTGAAGTCGACGTCATCCCGGTGTCCGATGTCGACCGAGCGAAGCAGTTCTACCAGGGATTGGGCTGGAGGCTTGACGACGATGCCGCTCCGGCAGACGCCGTTCGCATCGTCCAGTTCACGCCCCCGGGGTCAGGGTGCTCGGTCACCTTCGGCCAGGGAATCACGCCGGCGGCGCCCGGCTCGGCCGAGGCGACACTGACCGTCAGCGACATCGAAGCAGCCCATGACGAACTCGTCGGCCTTGGCATTGATGCGAGCGACGTGTGGCACGGGGCGCCATTCCCCGTTGAGGCGCGGCTGAGCGGCCCCGACCCGGCACACACGAGTTACGGATCGTTCTGCTCCTTCAACGATCCCGACGGCAATGTGTGGCTCGTTCAGGAGGTCACCACGCGGCTTCCTGGCCGAGTCTGATACGGACAATCCGCTCGGTCGCCGGG
The DNA here is from genome assembly GCA_030045215.1 of Streptosporangiaceae bacterium. Next base: position 3,510 of record JASIBJ010000618.1, read on the forward strand.
GCGACCGAGCGGTCACCAGGCGCTGCAGATCACCGCCGCGGGACGGTGTCTACGACCAGTCACTGCCCGGTGACCGTCCCGTTGTCACCTGTGACTGCGACCACGGGGTCAGCTGCGCATGACACCTGGCGAGATCTCGTTCCGAGCCACGCTGCCAGTGTCAGCCACCAGCCACTGGTCTTGTGCGGCGCACCTCAACGAGCAGGATCCAGGCGGTGACCAGGCCTATGGCTAGGCCGGCGAGGGCCCCTGAAGCCTGGACGAAGGCCCCGGCAGCGTGCCCAGTGGCCACTAGGGCCGAGCCTACGATCGTGGCCGCCGGCTCGATGAGCGTGATGATCAGCCGGGAGGCTTGCTTCCCCGGTGCTGTGCGCGTCTGCCCGGCTGGACCGCGCGAGGACGATGCGGCTCACGATGGCGGCGGCCAGGACGGCCAGCGCCGTTGTCGTCCAGGCAGGCGGCGTAGCAGTCCGGGTGGGCCACAGGCACACCAGTGCGTACGCGATGGGCTGGGCTAGCAGCAAGAGTCCGGTTCCGGCCCGGCCCAGCCAGACGTCATCGCTGATGATCTGGTCGAAGTTGAAGGACAGGGCCACGAAGATCAGGCCGGTGAGCGCTCCGGCCGCGCCTGCCTGGGCGACGAAGTAGTCCGCCCCAGGGTGCAAGCAGATTCATGAGTGTGCTCCGCTCCTCGATCGCTGCCGGCCCTCGGGCCTGTACGTTATCCCGCTCCTCCTCGGCCTGGTCGCCGCGACAGCGATCGCCGGACCCATCATCGCCAGACCGGGCGTCATCATGTCGGAGAAGCCGCTATCCGAGCTGATGATCGAGGTCGCCGAAGGCAGGGGCGAAGTTTCCGAGTACTAGCAGGATGCTGCGCCGCCTGCAGCTCCAAAGTCGAGTACGGCGAAATCTCGAGTACCGACGTCGTGCCTGCCCAGAAGGCACGAAGGGTGACGGCTAGCTCAGCGAACTTCGGTGTACTGGCTGCGGTCCAGCTGCACAACTTCGGTGTGATCGCTGCCGTGCGGCTCTGCGACGTCGGTGTACTGGCTGCGGTCCAGCTGCACAACGTGGAAGCTGGCCCTGGAAAGCAGCTTGCGCAGGTGCTGCATCCCCGTCATGCCCGCGAGCACGACAGCCAGGGCGGCGGCGAGAACCGAGCCACCGAACAGCGCGAGCCCGCCGACGACGTGTCCCAGCACCATCACGATCACTGCGGCCAGCAGGGCCACCGGCACGGCCGCCACCAGCAGCAGTGCGAGAAGCGTCAGGGCAATGACGGCCTTGGCCGACCTGTCCGACGTCCGTCTCGCGTACCAACCGGTCATCCGCCACCTCGCAAGCCGCGCAGCCCGTCTAGGCCCAACTCTACCTGAACCAACACGATATGTCGTGTCCTGCCATGTCAACGCGCCTCTCGACCAGGATGTTCCCCAACCGTCCGGCGCCGCTGACCGGAGCCGAGTACCCATCACGCCAGGCGGGAGATGCGGACGCATGTCGGCGACGGCGGCTGACATTCCAGCCGACGCCCCTGCGCCTCATCGGTATGCCGGGCAGATGCTCTGGTAGGGAATGCCTGGGGCGTCGTCGGCCCATTGGGCGCGTGTGAGGTTTCCTTGTACCTCGCTGCAGATGAGTTGTGTGAGGAACCCTTGGTTTAGGTTCAAAGTCCGCTGCGTCAGCAACGTTACTGTGCCGTTGTAGCTGCCAACGGCTACCTCTTGGCCGTCCCGGCTGAACGCGAGGCTGGTGATCTCCGAGCCAGTCTCCGCGAGCGTGGCGAGACGTTGATGGCTGGAGAGGTCCCACGTGTTGACGTCGCCGAGGGCGTCGCCGCTCGCGAGGGTCAGCCCGTCCGGGCTGAAGGCGACCGCCTCGACCTTGCTTCCGTCGGGCAAGGTGGCCGTGCGCTGGTGGCTGGTGACCTGCCAGAGGCTGATGTAACCATCCTCGTCGCCGACGGCGAGGATCTGTCCGTCCGGGCTGAAGGCGACGCTGTTCACGGAGCTGCCCTCCTTCAGGGTCGCGATACGGCTGCGATTAGCAACCGACCACAACGTGATGTGGCCTTCAGCGTCGCCGACCGCGAGGATCTTGCCGTTCGGGCTGAAGGCAACGCTGTTCACGGAGCTGCCCTCGTTCATGGCGGCGAGGCGCTGGTGGCTAGCAACATCCCACAGGCCGACACCGCCGTCGTAGTCGCCGACCGCAAGGACCGTCCCGTCCGGGTTGAAGGCCACGCTGTCGGAGCCGTCGCCGCCCTCGAGGAGGGTGGGCGGCCCGGCCGACTCCAGGACGGGATGCGGTCGGGCGGTGACGTTCCACAGATCGACGCCCATCAGGTACCCGACGGCGAGCGTCCGGCCACTCGGGCTGAACACGGTGCTGTACGTCTCCATGACCTCGTAGAGGTCGGCGAGGCGGCGGCGGCTTGACGTGCTCCACAGGTCCACGTTGCCCGCCAGGTCCCCGGCGGCAAGAGTATGCCCGTTCGGGCTGAAGGCGACGTTCGTGACGGGACTGCCGTCTCCTTCGCTGAACGTGCTGGCATGACTGCCCAGGGTGGCGTTCCACAGCCCAACGTGCCCGCTGGCGTCGGCGACGGCGAGGGTACTCCCGTCGGGACTGTAGGCGACGGTCGTTACCGACGAGCCCTCGCCGAAGGTCGCCGTCAGGGTCCGGCTGTTGACGTTCCACAGGCCGACGGTGCCATTGCTGGTTCCGGCGGCAAGTGTCTTCCCGTCGGGACTATAGGCGATGCTCTGGACTGGGCCGTCCTCGGCCAAGCTGGCCGTTTCACTCGCCGTTGAGATGCTCCAGAGGCGGATCAGGTCGCTGTATCCGGCCACCGCGAGGGTCTTGCCGTCCGGGCTGAACGCGAGGCTGGCGACCGCAGTGCTTTCGCTCTCGGTCACCAGCGTCTCGGACCGGCGGCCCGTCGCAGTGTCAAACAGCTGAACGCCGCCAGCGGTATTGCCGACGGCCAAGGTCTGCCCGTCCGGGCTGAACGCGAGGCTGCTGACGGACTGCGCGATCTGATAGCCCTCGCCGAGGGTCACACTGTGCCCGGTCACCAGGTCAGAAAGTTGAACAGTCCCGCCGGCCAAGCCAGCCGCGAAGAACCTGCCATCGGCGCTGAACGCGAGGCACTGAATCGAGTTATCCGCTCTCCCGGTCGAGATCTGTGCCTTGCCGGTCTGCGTGTCCCACACCCCGAAGTGCCCGGCCTCGTCACCCGCGACGAGATAGTCCTGATCGGGACTGAAGGCAACCGCGGTGATGTCGCTGTTCCCGCTGGAGAAGCGAAGGCTGGCGTGCCGCCAGGTCGCCGTGTCCCACATGGTGACATGGCCATCCGCGTCGCCAGTGGTGAGGTCTTTCCCGTCTGCGGAGTAGGCGAGAACGGTCACAGCGCTCGTACCGACGGTCAGAAACCGGTCAAGCGGCTGCCTTCCCGCCGCGATCAGGGCGGTGCGCGCCTCGGTGGTAGGGGCGCGTTGATAGGCAGCCACGCTGAGCAGCATTGCAAGTGGCGCATTCGTGGCCGACAAGTTGGTAGCCGCGCCCGCCAGTTGGTCGGCCTGCGCGATGTGGGACTGAGTGACGGCGGTATTGCGCTGCACAATGGCGACGACGGACAGGGCGACAGCCATGGCAAGGGCGGATAGTGCCGCCGTGAGGCCCAGGCGAAGCCGCCCGGTCGCGCCGCGCCGGCTGGCGGCGAGGTAGGCGTACTGCTGGGTAGTCGGCTGTTCCCGATGCGAACCCTTGCTCTCTGACCAGGCTTCGGCCGCCTTGAGATCAGCTCCGCGTAGCAGGAAGCTGCGATCCCCACCGCTGGCTTCCCACTCGCGGGCGCGAGCGGCCAGACGGGTACTGGCGTCGCGCCACTCTAGGTCTGCATCGAGCGCATCTATGAGCCGATCGACTTGGGAGGCACGGTCATCGGGAGACTGGAAGTCGAGCCAGTTAGGTGCTGTCAGGGACGCTGGCAGGTCATCGGGCGGGACATGGCTCAGGACGATCGGGATGATCCGCTTATGCTGGGCGACGGCAGCCGCCAGTTCGGCCATGCATTCAGCAGACGCGGCGGAGTCGGGGCTGATCACGAATATGAAGGCATTGGCCAGCTCAATACCTCTTGTTATCCTGGCCCGCCAGTCCGCGGCGGGTTCTATGTGAGAGCGATCGATCCAGATCTGCTTGCCTCGATCCGCTAGCTCTTGGCTGAGCCAGTCGACGAACTCTCTATCCGCCGGTCGCCTTGCATAGGAGATGAAGCCATCAAGCCGTTCGTCGGTAACGGGCGGATCATTGGGCACGGCCGCCGCGCCAACACGGTCGGGGCCTGGCTCCGCGCCCGCGCCCCTGGTGCCGCCCCGCCCGACGGATATGCCATCGCTGTCGACCACGTCGAGCCCCCCGGCCGCGCCACTCTGGTATTGGACCGTTGGCCCGCCACGCCTATAGACACCGGACCAATGCCTCTATCCTCCCAGATTCCGGTGTGCTGGCAATATGCTGACGAACCCGCGGCATATTTCGGAGCAGCAGAAACCTCAGTCGTTTTATGAACTAAAGCCGGGCACGGGCGCCACCATGCCGATCGATCCACATGTAGGTACCATGCGGGACATGATGGTGGGGGATACCGGAAGCCGGGTCTCGCAAACCGCTGATCCCGTGCCGTTCCGCTTGCGCATCGGAGTGACCGGCCACCGGCAGCTGCCCACAGGTATTGACTGGGACAAGCGGATTGCGGACGCGCTGCGACTGATAGAGGCACGGCTGGCTCCCGCGGGTGACACTCCCCTGGCCTGGTTGGTTATCTCGTCGCTGGCCGAGGGGGCCGACAGGCTGGTCGCGGAGGCCGTCCTCGCCCGGCCCGGCTCACTGCTGGAAGTCCCCCTCCCGCTTTCCACAGACGATTACCAGACCGATTTCAAATCCGACGAATCAAGAGCCGAATTTACCGAGCTCTATGGGCAAGCTTCGCTGGTCACGCACGCGCCGTCCTTTGAGTCGCGGGAGTCAGCATACGAGTGGGCCGGGCTGGCCATGGTGGGCCGCAGCGATATCGTGATCGCGATATGGGATGGTCTGCGCTCCCGAGGCGTGGGTGGTACCGCTGATATCGTTGATTTGGCTCGCCGGCACGGCCGCCCTGTCGTGCATATACCGACCGGGCGCAGTCAGAAGACCCAGGTCTTGCATCCCTACGCTGAAGAGGAGCCCAGCTCCTCGCAGAAGGCAGGCGGGCAGGCCTCCTCGGGCGCTGACGCCCCGCCGCCGCAACGGGTGTCTGAGGTCGATCCGTTTACCCAGCTGCGCCGGGCCCTGCACGGCATGGAGGCTTACAACCGGATCGACGTCGGCGCCGACGCGCTCGCCGCGGCCAGCCACATGGCGAGGGCCGACCTCATGGAGTCCATTGCGCCCGAGGGCAGGCCGATCTGGGAGCCGGTCGCGTCCTGGCTGATCCCCTACTACGCCACGGCAGATCTCCTGGCGAAGGCGGCCAGGACCAGGGTTAAGTGGCTGCTGGCGGTGACGTTTACCTTCCCCGTGCTGGCCATCGCGACGGTCGCGATCCAATCGGAATTTCTGCCAAGGCTCCGGGAGCTGCTCTGGGTGGAAGTAGTGTTCCTTCTCGGCGTTCCGCTGGTGATGGGCCTGGACCGCATTTCCCGGCTCCACCCTGAGCGGGCTGAGAAGAAACGCCGCCGACGACGGCTTCCAATGTCAGCACAGCAACAATGGGTAACGTGTCGGCACCTGGCCGAAAGGCTGCGATCGGCTTTCTTCCTGGCGGTAGTTGAGTCGCCTCCCGCCGTGGAGCCGGAAGAGGAGGCCAGAGGGGCCGACGACGACGGCGGCGTGATGGCGGCGGCGGATCTGCAGCCACGCGAAGTTGTCACTACGCCGGTCCAGAGCTTCCGCGAGTCAGCCGAAGCCTGGCCGTCGCGGTTCTACGCCGAGATCTGGCTTCGGCGGGCGCCCGTTGTCGTGACCAATTCTGACCTTCCAATCGTGCGTCACGTCATGGCCGAGCAGTGGATCCGCGGCCAGGAGGCCTACCACTTCGAGGCTGCCCGCCGGAATCAGCGTAATGACCGCCTGGCGACGATCATCATCATCACCATCTTCATACTGACCGCTGTTGTCGCCGCACTGCACGCGACGGGCGTGGGTGCTGGCAACAACTCTGCGGAAAAGTCACTGACGCTCATTGCCATTGTCTTCCCGGCGCTTGCGGCGGCGGCCACGACAGTTACCCACCACTTCGAATTCCGTCGCCACCGCGACACATCGGAGTCGATGAAGCGCCGCCTCCGGTACGCGGCGGACGTCGTAGGGCGGGCCCCTACGCTGCGCGAACTCCGGCGAGAAGCAGAAGCGGCCGAACGCCTGATGATGACGGAGAACCGCGAGTGGTTCACGTTGATGCGACTGCACGAGTTGGAGCTGCACGCATAACTCCAGTCGCAGCGCGAAGTCGACCACCTGGTGAGAGACCTCACCTAGGTGTCTCGATCACCGTGATCAACAGCAGGTAGACGCGCCCTAGGGTGACCCGGCCTGGCCCCCAACTCAAACTTTCGGGAAGCCAGGGCAACATCCAGGGCGCCCGACTGCATCTAATTATGTATGAAGGGGCATGAAATTCGCCCTTCCGACGGGGGCGCCGGGCTGACGGCTGAAAACGGGGCGGCGGAAGCCTTAACCGGGACCGGCCAGGAATCCGCGGCTCGGGTCCACGGGGATTCAGGGCAAGGAACGGCGAAACAGCGCAGCAGCTTTCATGGGCTGGATCGGCCGGCCGCCGCAGGGGTGCGCCTGGGCAACAGGCTCCCAGCTTGGCGCGCGAGCACCTGGCTGCTCATCGGCTGGACTCTGACGGTCGGGCTGTGGATTGTCGCGGAGATCTCGCGCCTCGACGCCTGTCCCTACTACGCAGAGCACGGCACCGGATGCAGCATCAGCTTGGCCCCCTCGCTCAGAGACGGCGCTACCCTCGCGGCCCTGGTCGCGGTCTGGCTGGCCGGGGTCGCAGCCCTGCTGCTGCTGCGCCGGCTGGACCAGACCAACGCCCGCACCGCGACCGCCGCGAGCCCGCGGAGGTCCCGCTGGCCGGTGCTGGTCGCCGCCAGCCTCGCCGGAGTGCTGGCCGGGGCGCACCTCCTCCTTCTTGCGCCAATGATCAGCGATCCCGTCTGCGCGACTCCGGTGCACGTGAACAGGTTCATGGCATATCCGCTGAACTGTGACTCCACCCTGTTTCTCCAGTTGGCCCATCACCCGTCTGATCTGCTGGCTAAGGCGAACTTCGGCCATGGCTCCTCCGCTCAGCGGGCCGCGGCGGCTAAGCGCCTCAGGCGGGATCACCTCCGGCAGTCGCGGCCCGGCTATGTCGCGCTCAGCGCGCTCGCCACCCGAATCCTGGGCTCGACGGCCGCCCGGCTGGGCCTGGACCGGGCGTACGGGCAGACCGATACCGCCTACATCCCGCTGATCCTCATCAACTTGGTGATCGTCGTGGCAGCCGTCGCGCTACTCGCCCGGCTGCTTCGCCGGCTCGGCGCGCCGACTGCGGTGGTGGTCACGCTGTGTTCGCTGCTGGTGCTTAACGACCTCATGAAGGCGTTCTTCTGGACGCCGCACCAGCAGATGTTCGCGCTCCTGACCCCGCTGGTGACGATCGCGGCCGGGCGGTGGCTGATCCTGGAGCGGCCGCGCTTGCTCGCCGTGGCGACGCTGGGTCTCGGCCTCGGACTGGGCGCGCTGATCTACCCGAACGTCATGATCACTGTGGGCGTGCTGACCGTTATCCTCCTCGCCCGCGGGTCGCGGGGCGCCGGTCAGGTGGTGATGCTCTGGGTGTCGGTCGCGATCGCGCCAGCCGGCTGGATCGTGATCTGCCGCAAGATCAGCGGCACCTATCTCAACAATGACGTTGCCCATTACCGCGAGTTCGTATGGCTGCCTGAGGCATTCAGTCAGGGGTGGCGGGTGTTCTCGGCCAGGCTGGAGCTGGCATCGGTGGCCAGCATCCGGGAGCTGATGGGCGCCGACGGGCTCGTGCTCGCCGTCCTGGCCGCTTTCATGGTGGTCGCGATCCTGGCGGGTGTGCGGCTGGGCCCCACCACCAGGCAGGACAAGGCGACGCTGACCGCCGCGGGCCTCACGATCGTGTTCTCGCTCTTGTTCGGCTGGGGAGTCGGAATCATCACCACCAGGGTCATGTTCGAGGCCTACCCGGCGCTCCTCGTGCTCGCGGGCTGGATGGCTACGCGCTTCGCGGCCAAGTCGCGAGTCACCCTGCTGGTCGCGTCCTACGGACTTGCAGTCATCGCTGTCGCGAATGCCCTGCACGAGGTCCTGACGCACGGCCCATACTCCTGACCACCGGCTCGTGGCAGACGAGGGCGCAAGAATCGGCAGTTTGTCGACACTGCGTGCGCACCAAGTTGTGAGCGTGCAGACTATCGTCAGCAAATCTTCAGCCCCGGTAAATCCGCATCTATCTGTCGATGGGAGTCGGCAACCCCGCAGAACGGAAAACGTGATCCCCTTGGAACGGGATAGCGCTCGTGGCAGTGCCCGGATCTCGTACCTGGCCAGGATTCCAGCCCCGGTCCCTCGGCTCAGGCCAGATGCCAAGACGCTGGTGTCGGTGGTCATCCCGACCTATAACTACGCCCGGTTCCTGACCGATTCGGTCGGCAGCACGCTCGCCCAACGCGGCGTCCACGTGCAGGTCATCGTCGTCGACGACTGTTCCACCGACGACACGCCGGCAGTCTGCGCACAGCTCGCGACCGATGACCGGGTGACCGTGGTGCGGCACGAGCACAACGAGGGCCATGCCGTCACCTTCAACGACGGCTTTGCTCGTGCGGCGGGCGAGCTCGTCGTCAGGCTCGACGCCGACGACGTCCTCACGTCCGGATCACTGGCCCGCGCAGCCGCGCTATTTGATACCTACCCGAACGTCGGGCTCGTCTACGGCCATCCCCACCACTTCGCTGGCCCGGTTCCCGCCCACGCCAACCTCCAGGTGCGCGCCTGGAGCATCTGGGCCGGACATGACTGGCTCGCTGACCGTTGCCGGAAGGTCGTGAGCTGCATAACCACTTCCGAGGCAGTCGTCCGTACCAGTGTCATGCGGCAGATCGGCGGCTGGGAAACCCGGCTCAAGCTTGCCGGGGACATGAAAATGTGGCTCAGCGTCGCCGCGCTGGCCGACGTCGGCCACATTGATGGACCCGACCAGGTTTTCCATCGCGAGCACCCCGATAGCGTCAGCGCCACCCAAGACCAGGACCCCTACACCGACCTCCGGGAACGACGGGCCGCGTTCGAGCTCTTCTTCGCCGACATGCGCAGCCACCTCTCCAGCCCTGGACCCCTCTACCAGCGGGCCATGGCCTCGCTCGCCGACGAGGCACTCCTCCACGCCTGCCGCGCCTACGACCGCAACCGCCTCGCAGAAACTGACGTCCAGGCGTTCCTCGACTTCGCCGCTGACACATTCCCAGCTGTCCAGGACCTCCCGCACTGGCAGCCGCTGCAGCGTCGGCAGCGGATGAGCGGTGCCACCGCCTACCAGACCCTCCTCTTCGTCTCCAGCCTCGCCTCCCGGCGCCTGCGCTCAAAAACCCAGTACCGGCACTGGCAACGGACCGGGCTGTAGTTGCTCGCCCTCAGCTACTGGCGATCACTGAACAGCACGCCCGGCCCCGCATCCGTCCGCGGGAGCTGCCGCCTTGACCGGTAACCAGGCTGCGTTCGCCCACCGCGGCTAACCGCCTCGACGATGGACTAACGCGTGCCGCCAGTACTGTTATCGGCCGCCGTAAGACCGAGCCCGGTCAGGCGCGAGCGGTCAGCCAGGATGTAAATCTCGGTGATCTTGCCTGCAGCGAACGTAAACGCCATGACCGAGGCGGGCTGCCCGCCGTCGTCCATGACTACGATCCCCGCCGACCCACTGACCAGCGCGGGCTGCGCGAACGGGGCGGCGCGTCGGTAGCTTGCCGCAAGCCCGACCGCGTGCGCGGCGCCGCGCACCTCGCGCAGCCCGCCAGCGGGCAGGGCGCCGAGATCGATCCGGACCACGATATCCGGGTCGAGCAGCGTCAGCAACGCGTCGAATTCGCCGGCCCGGGCAGCCGCAAGCCAGGCACCGACGACCTCCCGCTGCCGAGCGAGGCTGGTGTGCCTGGCCGCGGTCGAGCCGCGCACCCTGCGCCGAGCGCGGCTAGCCAGCTGAGCGGCGGCGCTCGGCGAGCGGCCGACGATGGCGGCGATATCGTCGAACGGCACCGCGAACATGTCGTGCAGCACGAACGCTAGACGCTCGGCCGGGCTTAGCTTGTCCAGTACCACCAGCAACGCCATGCCGACCTGGTCCGCCAGCTCCGACTCCTGCTCGGGATCGGCTCCGTCCAGTCTGCTGACGATAGGGTCTGGGAGGTGCTCGCCCAGCGGCTCCTCGCGGCGTGCCGATCGTGAGCGCAGCATGTCCAGGCAGATCCGCGAGACCACCGTGGTCAGCCAGCCGTCCAGGTTCGCCAGTTCGTCGGCCCCCGAGCGGCTGAGCCGCAGCCAGGTTTCCTGGATCGCGTCGTCAGCGTCGCTCAGCGAGCCGAGCATCCGGTAGGCGATCGCCCGCAGGCGGCCGCGGCTCGCCTCAAACTCCGAGGCCAGATCCCGTGGTCCGGCGTCGGTCATATATCTCCGTGGCGATTCGTCATGACAGTGCCATCACAACTCTAGGGAGGCTCAGTGAGCCTCGCGGAAGGACCCGCCAGCCTAACGCGCCGAAGGCGACCCGATGGCGATACCGCCGAAGATGGCCGAGATCGCCGGCGACGATGGTTGTGCCAGGGGCTGGATTGGCGTCACCGGAGGAGCGGCTGGGCCCGGTGGGTATCCAGTTAACGAGACCCCAGAGAGGAACCTTCGATGAGCGACACGCGGAAGTCCGCTAGGAGCACCGCCGCGGCCGGGAGGAAGTTCGAGGGCTTCACGGACGAGGATCGAGCCGCGATGAAAGAGCGCGCCCAAGAGCTGAAAGCTGTTCCGCGCCGCGGCCAGCGCGCGAGGAAGGCGGACGGGGAAAGCGAGCTGCTGGCGAAGATCGCCGGAATGCCGGAAAACGATCGCGCGATAGCCGAGCGGCTCCACGCGATCATCAAAGCCACCGCGCCGGCGCTGTCGCCGAGGACCTGGTACGGAATGCCCGCGTACGCCAAAGACGGCAACGTCATCTGCTTCTTCCAAGCCGCCCAGAAGTTCAAGACGAGGTACGCGACGCTCGGCTTCAGCGACAAGGCGAACCTCGATGACGGTGTCATGTGGCCTACCTACTATGCCCTGACTGACCTGACGCCCACGGCGCAGAAGAGGATCAGCGCGCTCGTGCAGCAAGCGGTGAGCTGAGCACGTCAGCGGGGCTCATCACACCGGAGTCCGGGCTCCGGGCCGCCGCGCGGTTCTCCGTCAATGAGCATCCCGGTCCTGATCTGCGCGGTCGCCGTCGCAACGGCCACGACGACGCCGTCCCCGTCCACGAGCTCTCCGGCGAGAAAGGCCACATCCCGGCCACGCCGCACGACGCGTCCTCGCCCGAGCAAGCGACCCGGCCGCGCCGGCCGGAGGAACTGAACGTGCAAGTCCGTGGTCGGCGCGAAATCACCTGGGCTCAGGCCGGCCACCAGCGCTGGTCCGAGGGTGTCGTCCAGCATGGCGGCCAGGAAGCCGCCCTGAACGAAACCGGCCGGGTTGAGGAACGCCTCGCTCGCGGTGAAGGCCACCTCGATCGTTCCGTCCTCCGGGTTGACCGATATCAGCTCCCAGCCCAGTGTGACCGCGGCCCCCGGCAGCGGTGCCCGGCCTTCCACCGCATCCCAAAACGGACCCTCGCGCTGCACAACCTGCATCCTGGCAGGCGCCTCCGACAATCAGCGACGATGACCGGACATCGCCGATCGAAACACCGACAGCAGCTCGGTGGCTTCGGTGGCGTCCCGCACGCTACGCTCGGCTTCCGGACGTTCTCCTTCCGGAATGGCGGAGATGCGGTGCATTCCGACGCGAGCCCCACGTCGCGGGCGCTGCTCGCCCTCGAACTGATCCAGGGCAGCCCTGGCATCACCGCGGATCGGCTCGCCGACAAACTCGGTGTCTCCGAGCGGGCCGCCCGCAGGTACATCGGCATACTCCGCGAAGCCGAAATCCCGATCGAGTCCGTCCGTGGACCCTACGGCGGCTACCGAGTCGGCCGCGGCCTCCGGCTTCCGCCGCTGATGTTCAGCGCCGCCGAGGCCCTCGGCCTGGTGATGGCCGTTCTGGACGGGCACCACAACGCCAGCGATCCCACCGACCTGGTGGGCAGCGCCCTCGGCAAGATCGTGCGGGCGCTGCCAGAGGCGGTCGCCGCGCAGGCCGAGGCCGTCAGGAGAACCACCGCGCCGGCTCCGGATCGCGCCGCCGCCCGCCCCGATCCGGCGATCACGTCCGCGCTCGTCCTGGCCTGCTCCGACCGTCGGCGGGTACGGCTCGATTACCGCTCCGAGGCCGGCTCCCAATGGGTCACCGAGGTAGACCCGTGGTCGATCGTCGTCCGCCACGGCCGGTGGTACCTGCTCTGCTGGGTGCACAAGGCGAACGCGCAGCGCGTCTACCGGATCGACCGAGTGGGCGACGTACAGGTGCTCGACAGCCCGGCCAGCGCGCCCGCTGATCTCGATCCCGTCGCCATGCTCGAGGAACACCTCGCCGTTGGCTGGGAATACGAGGTCGAACTCGTCATCGACGCACCGTTCGACACGGTAGCGCGCTGCGTTCCGCGCGCCCTCGGCCGGCTCACTCCGCTTGACTCCGGGAGCAGTCGCCTGGTCGGCAGCACCAGCAATCCGGTGTGGTACGCGGAACGGCTCGCGGCGATCCCCGCGCCTTACCGGATCGTGAAGTGCCATGAGCTGCAGGAGGCCGCGCGCAAGCTCGGGCAGCGGCTGCTCGCGGCGGGGAGCCCGGGTTCGGGCGATGGTGACAACGGGCCGTAGCGGAACTTCGCTTCAGCATTTTGGGGGGAACGAGGTGTCTCCCAGACTCGGGCGCTTCCGCACGGGACTCGCCGACCAGCTGATGGACGCCCGCCGCCGCGCCCGGTTACCAGCTGCGCCTTGGGCTGGGCCAAGATGACTCCATCAGGGACGGTGACCGGGAGGATCCATGGCGGACAGCCGGTTCGCGCTAACAGAGCTTGATGAACTCCCCGAAGACCTGCGCGAGCGGGTCGGGGAAGTCGCGCGCAAGTCAGGGTTTGTCCCCAACATCTTCCGCGCGCTCGGCCATCGCCCGGCCGAACTGCGAGCCTTCATGGACTACCACGACGCCCTGATGGAGCGACCCGAAGGGTTGTCGAAGGCAGAGCGGGAACTTGTCGTCGTAGCCACCTCCGCGGCCAACCACTGCACCTACTGCATAGTCGCCCATGGCGCGATCTTGCGGATCCGGTCCAAGGACCCGCACCTGGCCGATCAGGTTGGCACCAATCCGTGGCAGGCCCAACTCGACCCGCGCGCCCGCGCGATCACGGACCTGGCGCTCGCGCTCGCTCGTACGCCCGAGCACTTCGGCGCGGACGACCTCGCGAGCGCGCGGGCGGCCGGGCTCTCCGATGACGAGATCTGGGACGTCGGCGCGATCACGGCGCTGTTCGCCGCGTCGAACCGACTTGCCCACCTCACCGCCCTGCAGCCCAACGCGGAGTTTTATCAGATGGGCCGGGACCCGAGGTAGCGCCGGTCATTCGGGAAGCCGTTGTTCGGCGACGGCTTCTGCGAGCAACGCCGGTCGCGGGTCGCGATGCCGGCCGGTGATTGCGGCCGCTTGCGGGTCGCCCCTAGCGCCGGCTCGCTGAGCGCCGACGCTGGCGGCGGTGACGAGCGCGATCCCGGCGACGGCACCTAGGCGCGGGACCTCGTGCAGCACCACGACGCCAACGAGGACGGCCACGGCGGGCTCCAGGCTCATCAGCGTGCCGAAGGCCATCGTGGTCAGCCGGCGCAGAGCCAGCAGCTCGAGGCTGAATGGCACCACCGGCAAGAGCAACGCCAGCCCCAGGCCGACCAGCAGCACCTGCCACGTGAGGTGTCCGATGACGGCGGGCGCCTCGATGACGGTGGCGGTGATGCCCGCGACGGGCATGGACACGGCCAGCGCCGCTATGCCCGTTACTTCGTCCCCCGCTCGCTGGGTGAGCAGGATGTAGCTTGCCCAGCCTGCGGCGGCTGCGAGGGCAAAGCCGATTCCGGCCGGATCCGAGCCACCGCGCCACGGGTCGGTGAGCAGCAGCACTCCGCCGGCCGCCACTATCGGCCAGACGCGACGGCCGCCGCGTCCGTGGGACACGGCGACGGTAAGCGGTCCGAGGAACTCCAGGGCACTGGCCGTACCGAGCGGCAGCCGGGCGATGGCCTCCATGAACGACATCGACATCACGGCCGTCACGATGCCGAGTGCCAGGCAGGTCACGAAACCGGACCTGCTGAAGGCGGAGGGTCGGGGTCGGACAATCACCAGCAATATGACGCCCGCCCAGGTCAGGCGTAGCCACGCCGCTCCGCCGGGACCGATCCGGTCGAACAGGCCCACCGACACGGCCGCGCCAAGTTGCACGCAGAGCATGGAACCAAGCGCCATGGACGCGCCGGCCCGGGCCGCCGCCGAGGTCGCGGTCCTGCTCATGAGCTAAGTAAACGAAACCCGATCGTCCATGTCCACTTGGTAATCAT
>JASIBJ010000619.1 GCA_030045215.1 Streptosporangiaceae bacterium
GCCAAGTATCACGAACAGGCCGCCACCCAGGGCAAGTTGTTTGCCAGGGACCGGATCGGACTGCTGGTGGACGCGGGCAGCTTCACCGAGAACGGCGCCTTCGCCAACGTGCTGGCCGACGGCCTGCCCGCGGATGGCGTGATCACCGGGACGGCCACCATCGGGGGCAGGTCGGTTGCGCTGATGGCCAATGACTCGACCGTCAAGGCCGGCTCCTGGGGGGCGCGCACGGTCGAGAAGATCATCAGGGTGATCGAGCAGGCGTATACGACCGGCGTTCCGATGATCTACCTGGTTGACTCGGCCGGCGCTCGCATAACCGACCAAGTCCAGATGTTTCCCGGCAGACGCGGCGCCGGGAAGATCTTCCACTCGCAGGTGCGGGCGTCCGGGTCGATACCGCAGGTATGCGCCCTGTTCGGGCCGTCAGCGGCGGGCGGTGCCTATATTCCGGCGTTCTGCGATTTCGTCGCCATGGTCGACGGGAACGCCTCCATGTACCTCGGCAGCCCGCGCATGGTCGAGATGGTGGTCGGCGAGCAGACCACGCTGGAAGAGATGGGCGGTGCCCGGATGCACTGCTCGGTATCTGGCTGCGGGCACTATCTGGCCGCCACCGAGGCCGACGCCCTCACCGCCATCCGTGACTACCTGTCGTACCTGCCGGGGAACTGGCAGCAGGAGCCCCCGGCGCAGCCCGCCCGCGAGCCGAAGCAAGTAGACCTGCGGGCGATGGTGCCGGTCAGCGAGCGACAGGCCTTCGACATGCGGCGGTACCTGCGCGGCATCGTGGACGAGGACTCATTCTTCGAGATTCACGCGCTGTGGGCGCGCGAACTCGTCATCGGCTTCGCCCGACTGGACGGCCAGGCGATAGGTGTCGTGGCCAACAATCCGATGTTCAAGGGCGGCGTCCTGTTCGTCGACTCGGCCGACAAGGGGACCAGGTTCATCCAGCTATGTGATGCCTTCAACCTGCCGCTGCTCTTCCTGGCCGACGTCCCCGGCTTCATGGTCGGAACGGCGGTTGAGCGGCAGGGGATCATCAGGCACGGCGCCAAGATGATCAGCGCGGTCTCCGAGGCTACCGTGCCGAAGATCTGCGTGATCGTGCGCAAGGCTTACGGTGCCGGGCTCTATGCGATGGCCGGTCCCGGCTTCGAGCCGGACGCCACGCTGGCGCTACCCACGGCCAAGATCGCCGTGATGGGTGCCGAGGCCGCTGTTAACGCCGTTTACTTCAATCGGCTGAATGCCATCAGCGATCCGGCCGAGCGCGAGGCGGAGACGAGCCGGCTGCGAGACGAGTACGAAGCGGACATCGACGTTCTCCGGCTCGCAGGCGAGCTGGTCGTCGATGACGTCGTGGAGCCAGCGGACCTGCGCTCGCAGCTGATCCGCCGGTTCGCCGCGGCGCGGGGCAAGGACCGGTTCTTCTCTCGCCGCCGCCACGGCGTCACGCCCGTCTGATCGTCTCCCGCCGCCGGCCCGGCGTTACACCGGCCTGAGGCGCCGCGCCCAGCTGAGCTGCCCGTGCGAAATACCTGCCTTAGCCCCTTAAATCCGCAGGTCAGCGCCTAGCTGATGGCAATAGGCCGGCCATCAGAGCGTGTATCGAGCCAGTAAAGGTTGCAAGCCGCCATACCATCAGTGCATGACCAGCGTGCTGCTAGCCGAAGATGACCCGGCAATCTCCGAACCCCTGGCGCGGGCCCTACGCCGTGAGGGTTACGACGTTGACGTCGCCGCCGACGGCCCAGAGACCTTGGAGGCCGCAAAACAAGGCGGGATCGACCTCATCGTCCTGGATATCGGGTTGCCCCGGCTTGATGGCCTTGAGGTATGCCGCCGGATCCGGTCTGCTGGGCAGTCGGTGCCGGTGCTCATCCTGACCGCCAGGGCGGACGAGGTGGATACCGTGATCGGCCTGGACGCCGGTGCCGATGACTACGTCACCAAGCCGTTCCGGCTGGCGGAACTGCTGGCCAGGGTGCGGGCCCTCCTACGCCGCGGCTCCTCGGAAACGAAGGTTGTCCAGGGCGTGCGGGTAGACACCGACGCTCGCCGGGCCTGGCTTGGCGAAACCGAGATCGAGCTGACCTCGAAGGAGTTCGACCTGCTTGCGCTCATGGTCGCGGAGGCTGGCAAGGTCGTGACCCGCGAGCAGATCATGCGGCAGGTCTGGGACAGCAAGTGGTGGGGCTCGACGAAGACGCTCGACATGCACGTCTCCTGGCTACGTCGCAAGCTGGGGGACGACGCGCACAGCCCGCAGTACATCACCACCGTGCGCGGCGTCGGCTTCAGGTTCGAACGCGGCGACTAGCCTCGCGAGGGCTGATGACGCGCGCCCAGGATCGGGAGTAAGGCAGTGCAGCGACGGTTGCTGATCTCCATGATCGCCGTAGCCGTGGCGGCTGTCCTGGCTCTGGGCGTGCCGCTTGCCTTCGTGCTGGGTCGGCTGTACGTCGACGAGGCCAACCAGCAGCTGCATAGCGACGCTAAAAGCCTCGCGATCGACCTGCAGGAACGGCAGGATACCGGCCTGCCGCTCGGCCTTCGGCGCGAGGCGCAGGCGCCCGCTAGCAAGTACGGCTACGTTCAGATCAAGGAGTTGGGCGCACCGGCTGTCACGGTCGGATCCCGCCCGCCGACCAGCGACGGCATGACCGCCTCGGTCACCACGACCGACTTCACGGTAACGGTCGCCGCCGCCGACTCCTACGTGGTCGGGAAGCTCATCAAGGCCCTGCTGCTGATCGGCGGCGTCGCGATTATTGCCGTGGGGCTGGCGGTCGTGCTCGGCCTCTACTACGCCCGGCGGATGACGCGACCGCTATCGGAGCTAGCGGCTGCCGCCGACCGGCTCGGATCAGGAGACTCAAGCCCGCTCGGACG
>JASIBJ010000620.1 GCA_030045215.1 Streptosporangiaceae bacterium
TTCACCCGGCGCATGAGGTTGATCAGCGTGCTCGCGCTGCTGAGCGCAGCACCCGGCAGCGCCGACTGAAGCTGCAGAATCGTGTCGGCCCAGGTCCGCGCGCCGACGCCGATCCGGCGGACCGGGCCGAAGGACGTCGCGACGCGGCCGAAGATCGCCTCGCCGTCGTCGCGCTCGTTCACCAGGGCCACCTCGCCGGTGATCCCCTCGGGCAGGTCGAACTCCTTGACCATCCGCGGCAGCACGAACACCGGATCCCGGCCGGGGGCGAGGAAGGCTCCGGTGACCCAGCTGTGCGCGTACTCGATGTTGCCGAACGTCAGCACCCGGCGGCGCAGGCCGGTGAGGTACTCCAGGTCCGCCGATACCGGCAGGAACGCGAGGTCGGTGCCGGACGCGGACATGTGCGAGGCGAAAGCGGCCTGGCGGGAACGGTAGTCGGGCATTGGCGGGCACTCCTTAATGTCGCGGCGGTCAGTAACGCGGCTCGACCAGCGAGACGTAGAGCCCGTCCGGGTCGGTGAAATAGGCGTACCGCCACTCACCGGTCCCCACGTCCACCGTCTGCGGGTCGCTGCGGAATTCCAGGCCGGATGCCCGCAGCTGGGCACAGGCCTGGTCCAGGTTGGTCACGCCGATGGCGAATTCCATCGGCCCGAGGTGCCCCCACTCGCCGCGGCAGTCCATGATCTCCTCGCGCAACTGGACCGGCTCGATGCCGGCGCCCTGGCTTGGCAGCACGAGAATCATGTGCTGGCGCGGCATCTCCCGGTCGTACCAGGGCCGCATCGGCTCGAAGTAGCCGTCGGACTCCAGCACCAGGCGGCTTTGACTGAAGCCGAACCCGGCGTAGAACTCCCGGGTCACGGCCATGTCGGAGACGCCGAACGCGACGTGGTTGACGCCTTCGAGGCGCGGTTCACCAGGCAGCCGCTGCCAGATCCCGCGCCACTCGAGAACCTCGATCTTGCCGTCGCCAGGGTCGGCTACGTAGGACAGGTCCACATCGAGGTCGAACGGCGTCACCTTCGCGCTGATTGGCTCCATCAGCTCCTTGCAGCCCTGTTCCAGCAGTCGCTGGTGCACCGCCGGCACGTCGGTTGCGTGCACGCAGACCTCGCAGATGCCGACCTCGCCGTAGCACGCGCCCGGTGCCATCGGCGGGGTGCCGCCGCCGGTGAGGGTCTGCACGAGCTTGATCTTGCCGGGCCCAAGCTGCGTCATGTTGGCGCTGGCCAGCATCGCCACCCTGGCCCTGGTGCGCTTGCGGTGGGTCAGGTCCTCCAGCCCCGGCAGGTCACCGGTGTAGTCAAAGAGCACCCGGCTGAAGCTCATCCGCTCGCGGAAGAACTCCAGGGCAGTGTCCATGTCGGCGACTCCGATGCCGACGTGGTCGACTCCAGCGAACATGTCGTTCCCTCTCTCCTGCCGCGCGGCTGGCTTGGATTTCCCGGCCCGGCCGCGCGAAGTCTCAGCCGGGCAGCAGCCCGGACGATGTCAACGCCGACCGGATCTCGGTCAGGGCGGCGGCGTCGGTGACCGGCAGCCGCGGCCGCCGCACGGTGCCGCCGGGCTGCCCCAGCATGGCCATGATCGCCTTCAGCTCGCTCTGGTAAGCGCCGTGCACGCCAGCCCAGCCGCCCGGCAGCCACAGTTTCGGGAAAAGCTCCTCGTTCCGCCGCGCGTACTCTTCGCAGATGGCGTAGTCGCCCCGCCAGTAGGCGTTCCAGAACTCGGCATCGGCGGCGCCGAAGAGGCTGCCGCCGCCGATGAACCCGTCGCCACCGTGCGCCCGCAGTTCCTGCAGCCCGCGGGCGGTCATGAACGGCCCGAAGACCCTGGCCCGGCCCACGATGCGCCGCGTGGTCTCGAAGAACTGGTCGGCGTTCGGCGTGCTGTCCTTGACCGCGACGACGGTCGGGATGTCCACCAGGCGGTCGGCGAGGTCAGGCGTGATCTCGACGTTGGTGCCGTGCGGCCAGTTGTAGACCATCAGCGGGCCGTCCACCGCTTCGGACACGTCCTGGTAGTAGCGGACGATCTCGTCAGGGAACGGCTTGGAGTACGGGGGAGCGCTGACCTCGATGCCGTCCGCCCCCGCCGCCATCGCGTGCCGGCCGTAGCCCGCGATCTCCCTGGCGGTGTACGCGGTGCATCCGATGACCACGGTCATCCGCCCGGCGACCTGCTCGACCGCGGTCTCGGCCACTGCCTTGCGGTCGCTCTCGGTCTGCGAGAACCACTCGCCGACCGTCCCGTTGATGAGGACGCCGTGCAGCCCGCAGCCGACGTAGTACTCAAGCAGCTTGCGGAGCGTGTCGGTATCCAGGCTTTCGTCCTCGGAACGGAACGGGGTCGGGCACGAGGCCCAGTAGCCCTTCCAGTCGACGTCATTCCGGTCCATGCTGTGCTCCTTGTCGTCAGCCGCGGGTCAGTGCGGCGACCCGGTCCGGTGCGTACTTCGCGGGCAGCCGGCCGCCGGGCCGGCCCGCCAGATGCTCGGCGAGCGTCCGGGCGATGATGGGCCCGAGGGTGAAGCCGGTGGAAGCCAGGCAGAGGTAATAACCCGGCAAGCTGCGGTACTCGCCGACCACCGGCAGCAGGTCGTCGGTAAACGCGATGACCCCCGTCCACATGTGCATGACCCGCACGTCGCGCAGGGCCGGGATCACCCGCACCGCGACCGCAGTGTTGCCCGCCGCGCTATCCCACCGCACGGAGTACCGCCCCGGCGGCCGCTCCGGCCGGGCCGGCCAGCCGCCGCCGATGATGAAGGTGCCGTTCGCCGCCTGCTTCAGCGTCAGCCGCCGGCCGATGTGCTGCACCATCGGCGTGAGGATCCGCTCCCGCGGTTCGGTGACGTTGACGTGCAGCCCGTCGGAGTAGACCGGCAAGCTCAGCCCGCTGAGCGCGGCCACGTCGGGGGCCCAGGCGCCGGCCGCGTTGACCACCCGGACCGCAGCGATGTCGCCAGCCCCGGTCCGGAGCCGGAACCGGGTGCTGCCGGGTCCGCTGGCTTCCTCCACGCCGAGGACCGGCGCGTGGGTGCGGATCAGCGCCCCGGCCTCGATCGCGCGGGCGGCGAACGCGGGCGCGGCCAGCAGCGGGTTGGCGTGCCCCTCCCGTCCGCAGTACACCGCGCCGGTCAGGTCGTCGGCCAGGTACGGCGCGAAGTCGCGCAGCTCCCGGCCGGTGAGCAGCTCGGTCTCCAGCCCCGCGGCCCGCTCGATCCGCTGCTTGCGGATCAGCGTGCGCAGCTCGTCCCGGTTCTCGGCCACCATGAGTCCGCCGGTGACGTGCACGCCGAGGTCGGCTGACAACTCGTCCTCCAGCCCTGACCACACGTCGGCGGCGTCGGCGTGCAGCCGGACGTCCTCGTGCAGCCGGGCGGTGTCGGCGTCGTCGTCGGAGCCGGAGAGCTGATGGATCGCGATCTGGAAGTGGAAGCTGCCGGCGTTGGTGCCCGACGCCTCCCGGTTCAGCTCACCGCGCTCGACCACCACCACGTCCACCCCGGCGCGGGCGAGGTAGTACGCCAGCGCGCATCCGGCCAGGCCGCCGCCGATGACGGCGACGTCCGTGCTGGCCGGCAGCACCTTGGCCAGGTCGGCGGCGGCAGGCAGCAGCAGGGGCGCCTGTGCTGGCCCGGGGGGACGACCCGCCGGACCCCCCGATGCGGCGGCGGGCTGTGCTGGCCTGGGGGGACGACCCCCCGCAATCCCCCGCGGATGAAGGCTAGTCACGGATGAACAGCCCCTCGTCGCGGACCGAGTCGTCGGCCAGCGCCGCTAGCGCTACCGGCCGGGCGGGCGGCCGCGCGGTCGGGAGCGGCACGTCCGCTATGGCCGTACCGGTGCTGGCGGCGACCAGCGCGGCCACCTGCCTCCGGCAGTTCCGGCCCTGGCACAGTCCCATCCCGGCCCTGGTGTAGCTCTTGATCACGTTGACGTCGCCGGTCGAGCCGATGGCGGCGTCCAGGTCGGCCCTGGTCACCTCTTCGCACCGGCAGACCACAGTCCGCGGCGTCGCCAGCTCGTAGATTCCCG
>JASIBJ010000621.1 GCA_030045215.1 Streptosporangiaceae bacterium
CGCCCAGCTAGCTGCGCGAGGTGGCCCTGCTCTCTAGGGACGGAGCCGGCAATCTGGAGATCACGCGGGAAGCTGCCGAGACCACCGCGACGGTCGGTCCGGAGCGAAGACGTCAGCGGCGCACGCCCAGGTCGGCGAGGGCCGTGCGGGCCGCCCAGCTGCCGCACATCCCGTGCACGCCGCCGCCGGGCGGGGTCGAGGCCGAGCAGAGGTAGGTGCCAGGCAGTGGGACACGGTATGGATTCCGCCAGGCCCCGCTCCGAACACCGCGACGGACTGCGAGGTCATGAGCACTCCCGCTTAGCGGTCACTCACCCAACTTATCGGGGGGAGCCGTCGGCTCATCTCTCGCCCACGCTGGCGACCCGGGCTTGGAGGATCTCCCGGCGCCTTGCGCGGGTGACAGTCGGTTCACTGTCGCGGTCATGGACTTGAAGGGCCGGGGCTTGCGGCTGTGTGAGGCATGCCATGTTGCGGCGGGCGAGGAAGTTGCAGGCTCTGGCACCCCGCGGGCGGCACTCCCAGCGAGCCACGTACCGCTGCGCCTGCGCGGCTTGAGGTCCGCAGCGCCCGGCCGTCGGCCGACTGGCAGCCACTCGGCCCTGAGCGAGGAGGACCACCTGGTCTGCTGGGGCCGCCGTAGAGTCGGCAACGCGGTCGAGTTTCGGCTCATGTGCGCCCAACGTCTAGTCCCGGTATATATCGGTGCCGGTGGCAGCTGCGTATCCTTGTCGTGTCTGATAAAGGCTTGGACGCGATGCGCCTGCGGAGATCTGGCTCGGGTTCTGGTGCGAGTTCCGCGCCGGATGCTGCTGGCTCCCCGGACCTGCCCGCGTCTGCTGCGGGCGGTAGGGCACAGGGAGAGCGGCCGCGCGGACCTGCGGCTAAGCGCAGCCGACGTCGGCGGCGCCTCTTGATCGCCGCGCCCTTCGTCGCCTTACTGTCGTGGGCGTTCATCTCGTATGCGGCCTGGATGCTAGAGCCTACGAGCATGGCGTGGAGCCCGCGCAGCGTCGAGTGGGTCAGAAGCGAGGTACCGTTCGGCAACTGGATGGTGGACGAGGGCGAGCAAATCTACTACACCCTGAACGCCCCCAAGCCGGGCGGACCGCAGCTGAGGAGCCTGCCGGCGGTGGGCCTGAGACCGTCGCGAGCCAGCCTCCCGAGGATCGAGCGCGCACAGGCGGCTGCCTGGCCGCCGCCGGTCAAGCCGGTCTTCCCGCACCCGCTACCCGGCGAAGGCATCTGGGAGCCCACCGGCCCGCCGGTCGATGGCGGCCCGCCGGTGCTGGTGACGACATTCCGCCCTGAGCTCGACTATCCCCAGATCGTCGCCTACGTCGCCTGGTTCGACCATACCCGCACCGAGGTCGCGTACTATCCGGGCCGCTACGAGCCGCCGAACGCCGCCGTACGCGGACCGATGATGGTTCCCTACGATCAGCGCCGACGGCTGCTTGCGACCTTCAACGCCGGTTTCATCTACACCGACGGCGATAATGGCTCGGCCGACAACGGCCGCACGAACGAGCCGCTGACGGACGGCAACGCCACGCTCATCTGCTATCGCGACGGCCGGATCGCGATCGTGAAGTGGAGCGGCGGCCCGGACGTGGGGCCGGACGTAGCCTGGGCCCGCCAGAGCCTGGCCCCGATCGTCTGGAACGGAAAGCTCAACCCGCAGCTGAACGACAACCCGAACAGCCCGCAGTGGGGGTACACGCTCGGCGGCGTCGTCCGCGTCTGGCGCACCGGCGTCGGCATCGACCGACGCGGCAACCTCATCTACGTCGCCGCCGACGACCAGACCGTGATCACCCTGGCGGAGATCCTCGTGCACGTCGGCGCGGTGCGAGCGATGGAGTTCGACATCAATCCTTACTGGCACACCCTGATCACCTACACCCACGGCCCAAAGGGTCTCGTCCCGACGATGGTCGGGCCCAACCCCATGCAGCCGGTCACCCGCTACCTCGTCCCCGACGACCGCGACTTCTTCGCCGTCTACCAGCCCGTGCCCGGTCCGGTCACCGTACCGTTCAAGTAGGAATGCCGCTGGCCCCGTCCCGGTACGGCGCCCACTCGCTCAGCCGGCGGGACCCGCGGGAGGGCTCCCAGAGCATCAGGACGTCCGCGCCGAACCGTCCCGCCTCTATGTCGGCGACCATCGCGCCCGAACCCGGTCCGCGCCCTGCCGCCGTACCGGCTGGCTGAGATGGCCGAGGCCTCGGCGTAAGGCTCCGCCGAGAGACCATCCCTCATCGCCAACGGTTTGCTCGTTGTCGGCGTGCTGCTGTTCGATAGAGGCGGAGTAGTCCGATCTTGTCGTCGCCGACAAGGAGGTAATTCGCGCGCCGTGACCACGAGGCCGACAGCTTCCTCGCGCTTGGCGTGGGAGACGCTCCTTGACTTGTCCGCGACTAGGCCGGGTCCGCTGAACCGGCGCCTCGCGGCCGCCATCAGGGCGGCGGTCAGGGACGGCCGTCTCCCGCTCGGCGCCGCCCTGCCACCGAGCCGGACCTTGGCCGATGACCTGCGTGTTTCCCGGTGGACGGTGACTCAGGCCTACGGCCAGCTTGTCACCGAGGGTTACCTGACGGCGAGGACGGGATCGGCCACGCGGGTGAGCTGGTCGCCTAGGCCAGACGACGCCCACGTCGGCCGGCCGGTGAAGGCTGCCACCACCGCTCCGCCGCCGCCCGTCCGCTACGACCTCTACTCCAGTCGGTCGGACCTGAGGGCGTTCCCGCGGCGCAAATGGGTGGAGGCGATCAGGGTCGCAGCCGAAACGGCTTCTTACGATCAGCTCGACCGGGCGGAGCCAGGCGGGCACCCGCGGCTGCGAACAGTTCTGGCCGAGCACCTCAACCGCAGCCGGGGCGCGGCCGCGGAACCGGATGCGACCTCGATCTTTTCCGGCGCCGGCCAGGGCATGTCGCAGATCTCGCATGCCCTCGTGGCTTCTGGGCACCGGCTGCTCGGCATGGAAAATCCCGGCTCACCACGGCTGTGGCAGGCGGCGCGGGACGTCGGCCTCGGTCTTGTGCCGCTGCCGGTGGATGACTCGGGCCTGGTGGTCGGAGCTCTTGCGGATCATCCCGAGGTGCGGGCGGTCTGCGTCGGCGCTGCCCGCCAGGTCGCCCTCGGTGTGCCGCTCGCGCCACCCCGGCGCGCGGCCCTGCTGGACTGGGCGCGTGAGCACGACGGGCTGATCATCGAGGACGACTATGACGCCGAGTTCACCTTCGATGGCCCGGCCCTGCCAACCATCCAGGGCTCCGAGCCGGGCCGGGTCTTCCTCCTCGGGTCCATGAGCAAGACGCTCAGCCCGACGGTGAGCGTTGGGTGGGTGGTGGCGCCGCGCCGCTGGGTGCCGGCCGTCCGCGCCGAGTACGCGATCTCGGCGATGCCGACCACGCTGAACCAGCTGGCGCTTGCGCACTTCATGGAGTCTGGCGCCTACGACCGGTACCTGCGCGGGTCCCGGCAGCGGCTGCGGGCACGGCGGGTGATGCTGATGGAGGCTCTGCGGCGCAGACTGCCGCAGTGCCGGGTGGGCGGCCGCGCGTCCGGGCTCGACCTGGTGCTCGAGCTGCCGGCAGGCAGCGACGCCGACGTGATACTCGCCGAGGCGGAACGCCGGGACATGGAACTCTGCGACCTGAACGGGCTCTTCCTCGAACCGGTGCCCGCCAGCCCTCCCCGGCTCCTGCTCGGCTACGGGAACCTGAACGAGTCGGTGATTGACGAGGCAGTCGGAATCCTCGCCGACATCATCGCCAGCCACACGCCGAACGACGACCTCTCCCGCCCGCCTAGTGCGCTTGCGCGATCGCGATGAGATTGCCGCACGTGTCGTCCAGCACGGCCGTCGTCGCGCCGCCGACGTCGAGCGGTTCCTGGGTGAACCGGACGCCCAGGGCGCGCAGGCGGCTGAACTCCGCCTGCAGGTTGTCGACCGTGAACATCGCCAGCGGGATGCCGTCGTCCATCAGGGCCTGCTGAAACGGCTTGACCGCCGGGTGCGCACCGGGCTGGAGCAGCAGTTCCGGACCGTTCTCGTCCTGCGGGGACACCACAGTCAGCCAGAGGTACTTGCCGACCGGGAGCTCGGTCTTCTTGACGAAGCCGAGCACCTCCGTGTAGAAGCGCAGCGCCGCCTGCTGATCGTCGACGTAGACGCTGGTATGCCGGATCCTCACGTCTCCTCCTTCCGGCGCGCTAGCCGCCGGGCGGCCAGCCGGCCAGCGGCGCCGTGTTGATGTAGGAACTTGTACCGGCCTTCGCGCCCGTTCTCAATCAGCCCGGCCGGCTCCGGCACAATCGGGCGCTGGGAGATGTCCTCCGACGTGCAGGCATCGGCCACCGACCAAGTCGCGAGAAGGCCAGCAGCACCGGCGTTGGCTGGGCTTACGTCTGCGCGGCCGCCGGGGCGGGAGCGCTAGGGGACACCTCAGGATCCGGAGCCCGGACGGCGCGGTACCGGGAGAAGGCCGGCAGCCCGAGGCCGATGACCATCGCGCCCGCGATCGTGACCAGACCGCCGGTGAGCGCGCTGATCGTCGGCGAGGTGAGCGAGCCCAAGGCGCCTGCCTCGAAGTTTCCCAGCTGGCCGCCGCCAGCCCCCACTACGTAGTCGGCAGCGGTGACCCGGCCCCGCAGTTCCTCAGGCGTCGCTTGCTGCACGATGGTCCCGCGGAACACCACGGTGAACGTGTCCGCGGCGCCGGCGATCGCGAGCGTGGCGAGCGTCAGCCAGAGGGTCCGGGCGACTGCGAACCCGGCGAACGC
This sequence comes from Streptosporangiaceae bacterium, assembly GCA_030045215.1. The sequence goes on from JASIBJ010000621.1 coordinate 4,792, forward strand.
GGCTCCCCAGATGGCAACTGCGAACAGCATTGCCTGGCCTTGCCGCGAGATGCGTCCGACGGGCCCGGACAGGCCCGCGCTGACCAGGCCGCCGAAGCCGATCGCAGCGGTGAACAGTCCGAGGGTCCGCGGATTGCCGCCGAACCGCTCGGCGTTGATGGCCGGGAACAGCGCGATGGGCAGGCCGAAGATCGTCGCGTTGAGGTCGGCCAGGAACGCGCCGGCCAGCACCGGCCTGCGGCCGATGAATTTGACGCCCGCCACGACCGCTCGGGGCCCCGGACGGGCGGTACCGGCCGGGCGCGGCATGGCCGGGAGCCTGGCGACTCCGTAGAACGAGCCGGCGAAGCTTACGGCGTCAATCAGGTAGCAGATGCGCAGGCCCAGGTGCGGTGTGGCCGTGGTGAGGCCGCCAAGAGCGGGGCCCACGGTCAGCATGACCTGGAAGCTGAAGCGGTACAGCGCTAGCCCGGCCGCTATCTGGTCGGCCGGGAGCAGGCTGGGAATGAACGTCCGCTTGGCCGGGGCGTTGATCGCGCTGAACGAGGCCGACGCGGCAACGAGCGCGTACAGCAGCCAGACTGACCGCAGCCCGGCAAACGCCTGGGCGGCCAGCGCCCCGGACACGACCGCGCTCGCGCTGGTGGTCACCATCACGAGCTTGCGGCGGTCCACGGCATCGGCGATGACGCCGCCGGCCATCCCGATCACGATGGTCGGGACCATCTCCGCGATGCCGATCGCGCCCACCGCGAATGGCGAGTGGGTGATGTCGTACACCTGCAACGGCACCGCGAAGAGCGTCAGCGACCCGCCGACGGCCGACAGCGCCGATCCGGCCCACAACCGCCGGAATGCCCTCGATTCGCGGAGCGGACGGGTGTCGGCGAACAGTCGCGCTCCCCTGGCCACGTCTTCTCACCTCTCGCCTGTCGGCCGAAGCCGACGTCCCGAGCTGAGTGTAACAGTATTTGTATAAGTACTGTCACAATGCTTTTATAAAACCCTGTTACAATCGGCTCGTGACCCAGCAGAGCGCGACCGACCCGACCAGCGAGAGCCTCTGGCGGCGGCTGCGGCTCCTGCTGGATGCGATGGACGCCGAGATCGCCCGCATCTACGCCGAGGCGGATATCACCGGGCTCAAGCCGAGCATGGTGATGGAACTGCTGCGGCTGAACGCGCGCGGCCCAATGACGATCAGGGAGCTGGCCGAGTCGGTGCAGCGGACGCACTCGGGGACGAGTCAGAAGGTCGCCGCCATGCGGGCGGCCGGCCTGGTCCGTACCACCGCGGGAGCCGACGCCCGGACCAAGAAGATCACCCTGACCGCCAAGGCGCGCAGGATCATCGGCAAGCTAGCCGCGGAGTGGCGGGCCACCGAGGCATCGGTGGCCGAGATCGAGCAGGAGATCCCCTACCCGCTCAGCCGGGTCGTGACCGATATCGAGGCGGCGCTGCGACGTAAGAGCTTCCACGACCGGATCGCCGAGAAGCTGGCTAAGGATCCCGACTGGAGCTAGCGGCGTTGTCGCCTCTCGCTAACCTTCCCTCAGCACGTTTTTGAGGATCTTGCCCGTCGGGCCTTTCGGCAGCTCGGCCACGAAGCGAACCTCACGGGGGTACTTATAGGCCGCCAGTTGCTCCCGGCAGTACGCGATGACGTCATGGGCGCTGAGCTCGAAGCCTGGCCGCACGACCACGACCGCCACCACCTCCTCGCCCAGACGATCGTCGGGCTTGCCGATCACCGCGGCCTCGGCAATGCCGGAGTGGGCGAAAAGCACCTCTTCGATCTCGCGCGGGTAGACGTTGTAGCCGCCCCGGATGACCAGGTCCTTCGACCGGTCGACGATGAAGTAGAAGCCGTCCTCGTCCTGGTAACCAAGGTCCCCGGTGTGCAGCCAGCCGCCACTCAGCGCCGCCGCTGTTGCCTCGGGCTTGCCCAGGTATCCCTTCATGACGTTGTGCCCGCGGATGAGGATCTCGCCGATGTTGTCCTTGCCGGGCGGCAGCGGCTCGTCCCGCTGATCGGCGACCCGCATCTGCACCCCCCAGATCGGCTTGCCCACCGATAGCGCCCGGCGATCATCGCTGCGGTTAAACGACGTGGTGCTCGCGGTCTCGGACAGGCCGTAGCCCTCAAGGACCCGGATGCCGAACTTCTCCTCGAACCTGGCCATGACGTCCTCGGGGAGCGAAGCCCCGCCCGAGACCGCGACCCGGAGGCGGGACAGGTCCCGGCCCGCGCTGTCCTGCTGCGCCAGCGCCTGCAGCATGGTCGGGACACCGGCGATGACCGAGCAGCGGTCCCGCTCCAGGGCATCCATGACCGAACGTGGCTCGAACCTCGGCACGATCGAGAGCCCGCCACCGTAGCGGACCGCGACGTTGAGGACCGACGACAGCCCGAACACGTGAAAGAACGGCAGCACGGCCAGCGTGACATCGTCCGGCAGGGCCCCGAATAGCTGGCCGGAGACGGTGCAGTTCATGTACAGCTCGAAGTGCGTAAGCTCGGCGCCCTTGGGCCTGCCGGTCGTTCCGCTTGTGTAGATCAGCACGGCAGTATCGTCCGCGTTCCCCGGCCGCACGTCGCCGCCCGGCTGGGTGAGCGGGGCGGCACTGATCAGGTCACCAAACGCGCGGGCGCCCTCGGGCAGGTCCCCAGGGCCGAAGCTGACCAGGTACAAGGGGACGCCGAGCTGCTCGCAGGCCTTGGCCGCCTCCTGGTGAATGCTGTCGAACCCGATGAGGATGGCCGCGGAGGAGTCGGCGAGGTGGTATTCGATCTCGGGCGCTTTCAGCAGCGGGTTGAGCGGGAGCACCACCATCCCGGCCTTGAGCGCCCCAAAGTACGCGGTCAGGAACTGCGGCAGGTTCGGTAGCTGGAGGGCGACCACCTGGCCGGGTCGCAGGCCGCTCTCCACGAGCCCCGCCGCGAGCCGACCGGACTGCTCGTCGAGATCACCATAGCTGGCCGGAACGCCCATGAACGTGTACGCGGTTGCGCCGGGTGAGCTCATCGCCGTCTCGGTCAGGATGGTTGCCAGGTTGAAGCTCACAGCCCCTCCTTCGTGAGCGCGCCGTCGGCGCCGGATCCTTGCCAGCGCGGCAGGCCTTTCCGGCAATCGCCGTGAGACATACATTAAAGATCCGTCACCACGATGCCTAGGCCGCCGATAGAGCGACAGGGGGTGCAGTCAATGGCGCAATCCGTGCCGGACGCGACGGTCGGCAGCGGCGAGACCGGGGAGCGCATCACCGGCCCGCCTGCCCGGCTCTACCTCAGCGAGCCGGCACGCGGCCTACTCGACCTCGCCGCCCTGCCGGTGGCGGCAGGCTGGCTGGCTTCCGCGCCCCGTGGCGATCGCCACGGGGTGCTCGTTCTGCCTGGGCTGCTCGCGTCCGACATGAGCACAGGACTGTTGCGCCGGTACATACGCTGGCTTGGGTACGACGTGCATGGCTGGCAGCTCGGGCGCAATGTCGGCCCGACGAGCACCGTGCTGAACGAGCTGCCCAGGGAGCTCGCCGACCTGGCCGCGAGCTCGGGCGGTCCGGTATCGATCATCGGCTGGAGCCTGGGCGGGATCTATGCGCGGGAGCTGGCCCGTGACCATCCCGAGCTCGCGCGTCAGGTGATCACATTGGGCAGCCCGTTCGCGCTGACCGACCCGCGCCAGAGCCACGCGGATGGTGTCTATCAGCGCGGCAGTTACCTGCATGCCGCCGCCGACCGGATCCCGACGCGCGATCAGCTCGCCCGGCCGATCGACGTGCCATCCACGGCGGTGTACTCCAGGCTTGACGGCATCGTCTCCTGGCAGACCTGCATCGAGCAGGAAACCGCCCTGCACGAGAACGTCGAGGTTCGCTGCGGACATCTCGGCTTCGGGGTCGACCCGGCGACCCTGTGGCTCATCGCCGATCGCCTTGCCTCGCCCCCGGGCGAGCGACGGCCGTTCCGCCCGCCTGCGCTGCTTCGCGCGCTCTACCCGGGCAGCCGGTGACCACCCAGGGGCGCGTGCTGGCGGACACGGTCAAGGCGCCCTGGCAGCTGGCTGAACCGTGGGGTGCCCGCGGCTACGTCACGGCCCTGGATGGCTGGATGCACTGGGTCGAGTTCGACGCCGGTGCCGCGGCCGGACCGCCCCTGGTGTTCGTGCATGGGCTCGGCGGCTCGCATCTCAACTGGGCGCTGGTCGGACCGCAGCTGGCCGCCGGGCGGCGGGCCATGGCAGTCGACCTGCGCGGATTCGGGCTGACCGCCGGCGACCGGCGGACCGCCACCATCTGGGGGAACATCGCGCTGCTGCGGCAGTTCATCGACCACATCGCGGACGGGCCCGTCATTCTGGTCGGCAACTCAATGGGCGGGATGCTGTCCATCTTGCAGGCGCACACCCACCCCGAGTCGGTTGCGGGGCTCGTCCTCATTGCGCCCGTGCTACCCGCCAGGGTCCGGCGGCCCGATCTTCGGATGGCCGGTAAGTTCTGGCGCAGCGCGGTTCCTGGCCTGCGCGAGGCGTCAGCGCGGGCGCTGCGCGACGGCGTCCCTGCGCGCTACCTGATGCACCGCGTCATCGACCTTTACTGCACCGATCCAGCCAGCCCCGATCCTCAGATGATCGAGGCGCTGACGACGCTTGCTGAGCTGCGCCGGGCCGCTGGCAGCACGGACGAGGCGCTGCTGGTGGCGGCTCGCTCCCTCATGAATGTGGCGAGCCAGCCGAGGCGTTATGAGGCGGTCATGGCTGCCATCGATGCACCGGTTCTGCTCATCGGCGGCACCCGTGACCCGGTCGTCCCGCTGGCGAGCATTCGCGCGGCCGCCGCGAGCAACCCTGGCTGGCAGACGGTGATCCTGGAGGACGTCGGCCATACTCCGCAGCAGGAGAAGCCGCACGTCGTCGTGCCGATAGTGCTGGACTGGCTGGATCAGCAGTTCCCGTCATCCGATACGTGGGAGTGAGGCATGCAGCAACTCACCGGACTGGACGCGGCGTTCCTGGCGCTGGAGACCGCCAACGCCACCGGGCACGTGGGCGGCGTCAGCGTGCTCGATCCAGCCGACGCGCCGCGGCCGCTGACGCTGGCGCGGCTGACCGAGGTACTGGCCGAGCGCATTCCGCTCGCGCCCGTCCTGCGCCGCAAGCTGCTGAACGTGCCGTTCGGGCTGGATCAGCCGTACTGGATCGACGACGCCGACTTCGACATCGAATACCACATCCGGGAGATCGCGCTGCCCAGGCCGGGCTCGGCCGCCCAACTGACCGAGCAGGTCAGCAGGCTGCATGCCCGCCCGCTGGACCGCAGCCGGCCGCTCTGGGAGGTCTACCTGATCACCGGCCTGGCGAAGCGACGCGCGGCGGTCTACACGAAGATTCACCATGCCGCCATCGACGGCGTGTCAGGCGCGGAACTCCTCACCCTGCTGCTCGACCTCAGCCCGGAGGGCCGGGAGCTGCCCGCCGCCGCGCCGTGGAGGCCCGCGCCACCGCCGGGCCTGCTCACGCTGACGGCACTGGCCGGCGCGCGGCTCGCGTGGCGGCCGGTACAGACGGTCCGCATCACCAACGAGCTGATCCGGGTGCTGCCGACGCTCGCGCCCGCGGTGAGCACGTTCGTGGGCGGGATGCTCGGGCTGGGCCGCGGCGACGGGGGTGTGATCCCCTCCGCTCCGGTGCGCGCGCCGGCCACGCCGTTCAACAAGCCGATCACGCCGCATCGCAGGCTGGCCCTGCGCAGCGTTGACCTGGACATCGTCAAGGCGGTCAAGAACGCGTTCGGCGTTTCCGTCAACGACGTCGTCATGGCCATGTGCGCGGGCGGGCTGCGTCGCTGGCTGGCGGACCACCACGCGCTGCCGGATTCGCCGCTGGTCGCGATGATCCCGGTATCGGTTCGCGACCCGGCCAGCAAGGCCGCCATGGGGAACAAGGTGTCGGCGATGCTGGCGGGCCTGCCGACAAACCTGCCGGAACCGGCTGAGCGGCTGGAGGTCGTCCATTCCGCGACCCAGCTCGCCAAGGCCCAGCAAGCCGCGATCCCGCAGGGCCTGGTCGATCAGATCAGCGACTTCGCCCCGCCAGCGCTGACGGCTCGGGCCGCGCGGGTGGTGTTCGCTACCGGGCTCTTGCACCGGCTGCCGCCGTTCAACCTGTGCATCTCCAATGTGCCAGGACCCAACGTCCCGGTTTACCTGTGCGGCGCCAGGCTGCTCGCGCATTACCCGGTTTCGGTCGTCACCGACGGCCAGGGGCTCAACATCACGCTCGTGGGCTATCTCGGCCAGCTGCACTTCGGTCTCGTGGCCTGCCGCGAGCTCGTGCCGGACATCGAGACGCTGGCCACCTACCTGGTCGAGGAGCTGGAATTGCTCGTCAAGGCGGCCGGCGAGCGCGACGCGGCGCAGGCGGGTTAATCGCGAACCCGGCTCAGGCAGGCGGCAGATCCGCGGCTCAGGCCGGCGGCGGACCAGTCAGCGGCGGACTGCTGATGGCCTGCGCGTGCCGATGCGTCGCCAGCAGGACGACCTGCAACTCGATTCCGTTGAACCGGCGGGAGCCGATCACGAACGTGGCCTTTCCCCGCTGGTTGAGCCTTTGCGCCCTGACGACGACCCAGGCGCCGTCGCGGAAAGCCTCCAGCTCGACGGTGTTGCCTGGGTTCGCGAACTGCGTGGTCACGCGGACGTAGTCCCTGGCGCCGCGCGGGCCCTGGACCAGCGTCGTGCTGATCTCGGGTACGACCGTCACTCGAACCGGTGCGCTGATAGGACCATCTGGGTCGGTCATCCGGAAGACCGTGTTCGTGGTCAGGCTCGTCACGCCGATGGCGACGCTGCCCGTCGATCCGGTGGTTGCCTGCCCGACCTGGCTCCAGCTCAGCTGCCCGGCAAGCCGCTCCCACAAGCGGACGGTGACGCCCGCCAGCGCCGTGCCTCCCCTGGTGAGCTGACCGTCGATGGTGTCCGAGCTGCCGGCCGGGATCTGCGCCGCGGTCGCGCTGGCGGTGACCGTCGCAGTACCGGTGCCAGAAGCTGGCATCCGGCTCCTCGCGCCGCCGGACGGGCCAGGGGAGGCGGACGGACCGGGAGAAACTCCGTGCGACCGGCCTGGGTGCGAGCCCGAGCCGCTTCGATGCGGGCCTGCCTGGCCCAGTGCTCCCGTGTGCGCGCCAGCGGAGCTGCGGTGGGAGTCTGGTACGCCGAAGATGTGGAACGCCTGGTAGGCCATGTGCTGGA
>JASIBJ010000622.1 GCA_030045215.1 Streptosporangiaceae bacterium
TGGCCCGCTGCGCTGGCGCCGGCCTGGCCCGCTGCGCTGGCGCCGGCCTGGCCGACGGCCGCCCGGCTGCCAGGCTGCTCTGACACGTTCCGAGTTGCGGGCATCGGCACTCCCCAATAACCGATCAATCGGTCTGTAATTATAGCCGCAGGCGCCGCCGGCCGCATCGGGCGGACCCGCCACGACGGACGCCCAGAGCGCTGCCCAAAACCGGCAGAAGCGGCCCAACCTTCACCGAGATCATCTGCCGGTGTGACACCTCCCATCGAGGTCACACTGAGGGGTGGTCGGGCCGCGCCATCACCAGCACACCAGAGGGGTCGGGCGTCGCGCCGTCAAGAGCACACCCGGAGGGATCGGGCGTCGCGCCGTCAAGAGCACACCCGGAGGGTCGGGCGTCGCGCCGTCAGGAGCACACCCGGAGGCGTGGCATCGTAGAAGTCGTGGTCCACGCCCAGACGCCAACCCTGGCGACCCGACTGGCCGGGACCCACCTAGCTCTGGGCGGAGGAGGATTGGGCGGCCTAATCGTTCACCTCATCATCTGGCATTTCCTCTGGCGGCTTGCCTGGTATGTGTGGAGTATCCCCACGTTTGGCCCCTTCCTGGTCCTGCTGATCGTGGCCCTGCTCGTGGGACTAAGCATCTGGCGGCGGCACTACGGACCGCGTCGCAGCAGGTCAGGCCATGGATCATTGGGCACAGGCACCGGCACGGGCCCGCGCGACTGGTAGATCCCCGGGCTCCAGCAGGGCTCGACGCGCCCTCGCCGCGGCTGGGGAAGTCCGGTGTCGCCCTAGCGACAATCAGCGCACCCAGCCGCCGCGAGCAGAAGTAATTTGACCGATTTGGCACCGCCGCTTGAGTGTGATTTGTGGCACTTCTCGCCGTCAGCAAGACCGCCTGGGGGCAGTGCGGGCCGGCGAATGGTCTGGCCACGGCCGGATGCTGCAGGCGCGCGAGCGGGGTATGGCCGTGATTCACCTGACCCGGGCCGACCCGCAACACCGGGCCCACCCGCAACACCGGGCCGCGTCGGCCCAGGCTGGCCGAGCAAGGCACGCCGAGCCGACACGCAACACCGGGACCACCCGCAACACCGGGCCGCGCCGGCCCAGGCTGGCCGGGCAAGGCACGCCGAGCCTGCTAAGCCGACGGCCACTCCTTCGCGACGAGCGTGAGCACGTCGTACTTGGCGACCGACACGCCATCCTGGTTGGTGACGTCGGTGTCCCAGCGCACCTCGCCGTGCGCGGCGTCCTCCCGCGGAATGATCTGCTTGCAGGTCAACGTAACCGTCAGCTCGTCCCCCGGATACACGGGAGTCAGGAAACGCAGGTTCTCCAGGCCGTAGTTGGCCAGCACCGGGCCGGGATCCGGCTGGACGAACAGCCCGGCCGCGAACGACAACACCAGGTACCCGTGCGCGACCCGCCCGTCGAAGAACGGGTTGGCCCGCGCTGCTTCCTCGTCCATGTGCGCGTAGAAGGTGTCGCCGGTGAACTCGGCGAAGTGCTCGATGTCCTCGAGCGTGACTCGCCGCGGCCCAGCCACAACCGTGTCTCCGGGGCGGAGGTCGGCGAGCGACTTCCGGAACGGGTGGATGCCCTCGGCGTCACGCGCAGCACCCGGAACCCAGTTGCCGGTGACCGCAGCCAGCACCCTCGGGCTGGCCTGAACCGCAGTGCGCTGCATGTAGTGCAGCACGCCGCGGACCCCGCCCATCTCCTCGCCGCCGCCGGCCCGTCCAGGACCCCCGTGGACCAGCGCGGGCAGCGGCGAGCCGTGACCAGTCGATTCCGCGGCGTCGTCGCTGTCGAGTACCAGCAGCCGCCCGTGCCATGGAGCGCAGCCCAGCACGACGTCGCGGGCGAACTGTGCATCCCGGGTCACGACTGACCCGGCCAGGCTCCCGAGACCGCGGGCGGCCAGCTCGATGACCTGCGCGGTGCTGTCGTAGCCGATGACGGTGGCCACGGGGCCGAACGCCTCGATCTCGTGCGGCTCGGCCCGGCCAGCGTCGTCCGCCCGCAACAGCAGCGGCGAGATGAACGCGCCGCGTTCGGCATCCGCGCCCACGACCTGCACGTGCTCCGGGTCGCCGTACACCAGCCGAGCGCCCGCCAGCAGCGACTTCACACTGCGGCGGACCTCCTCGCGCTGCTCCAGGCTGGCGAGCGCACCCATCCGGACGCTCTGGTCAGCCGGATTGCCGACCACGACCTTCGATAGTTGCCCCGCAGCGGACTCGATCACCGCATCGATCATGTGGGAGGGAACGAAGGCGCGCCGGATAGCCGTGCACTTCTGGCCTGCCTTGACCGTCATCTCCGTGATCAGTTGCTCGATGTACAGGTCGAACTCGGCCGTGCCCGGCCCAGCGTCCGGCCCGAGGATCGAGCAGTTCAGCGAGTCGGCCTCGGCGTTGAACCGGACCGCGTGGGCCACGACGGCTGGATGGGCCCGCAGCTGCCTGGCGGTGGACGCCGACCCGGTGAACGACACCAGGTCCTCCTCGGCGAGGTGATCCAGCAGATCACCGGCGCTGCCGCAGACCAGCTGCAGCGAACCGGCCGGGAGCAGCCCGGAGTCTGCCAGCAGCTCGACCAGCCGCGCCGTCAGGTACGCGGTCTGGCTGGCGGGCTTGACGAGGCTCGGCACGCCGGCCAGGAATGCGGGCGCGAACTTCTCCAGCGGCCCCCAGACCGGAAAGTTAAATGCGTTGATCTGCACGGCCACGCCGCGAAGCGAGGTCAGTATGTGCTGGCCGAGGAACTGGCCACCCCGGCCCAGGGGCTCAGGGGCGCCCTCGGAGTAGACGGTGTCGTTGGGAAGCTCGCGCTTAGCCCGGCTGGCGTAACTGAGCAGCACGCCGATGCCGCCGTCGACGTCGAACTTGGAGTCACCGAGCGTCGCGCCGGTCTTCGCCGAGAGCGCGTACAACTCCTCGCGGTTCTCGCGCAGCATCGAGCCAACCGCCTTCAGCAGCGCGGCGCGCTGATGGAAGGTCAGCTCGGCCAGCGCGGCCCCGCCGACCGACCGCCCGTACTCGAGCGCGGCGGCCATGTCCACGCCGCCGGTGGAGATCCGCGCGACCGCTTCGCCGGTGACCGCGTCAAACACTGGCCGGCCTTCGCCTGTCGGGGTCCGCCAGGCTCCACCCACGTAGCTGCGCAGTAGCGTCATTACCACTCCCTGCTCGTATCCGAGAACACCGAGATCACCGGGACGCGGTCATCTCGCTGTCATCGTCGCATGCCGCGGGGGCGTGCGGTCAGGGTCGACCGGCGGGCCGGGTTCGGTCACGGGAGGATCCGGGGTTGTCCCCCGAGTAGCTCAGTGCCGGTGGCGCGGCGACCGGCTGTCCGGCGCCGGACTCGACGCAGCGGGGGCACTGGTGCCAGGGGTCGACGTCGCAGGCAGCAGTCCGAACGCGCTAGCCACGGCAACGGCACCTGCTCTATTGCGTACGCCCAGCTTGCGGAACAGGTGGGTCTGAATGTTCTCGACGGTCTTCGGGGCGATCCCGAGCAGCCGGGCCGTCTGCCTGATCGAGTATCCCTGGGCTCCGTACCGGAGGATGTCGCACTCCCTGGCGGTCAGCTCGGGCAGGTCGCTGCCGCCCGGTGCTTGACGATCCCACCGCGCTCGTACCGCGCCGATCAGCGGCCGCATGGGCTTAGAGTCCACAACGAGGTAGCCCTGGCCGGCCATGCGCAGGACGGACAGGAAGTGGTCCTCGATGGTCTCGGCCTGAACCAGCGAGCTCGCGCCGCTGGCGAGTGCGTCGGCGACCTCCCCGGAGTCCAGCGGCTTGCTGTGAACCAGGATCGCCGGAACGCTTAGCTCCTCGACGATCCCCCAGTCCCCTGGTTCCGGATCCACCAGAGCGCAGATGATCGGACCGCGATGCCAGCGCGCCCAGTGTGCCTGGGACACGTGCCGCCGGTCGCGTACCAAGACGAACGTGTGCCCGCTGCCCAGCAGTTTCCTGACCACTTGGTCAAGTGCCGAGCCGGGCTGGCCCGACACGACCGTCAGGATCGGGAAGTCCTCGCTGGGCGGCTCACGGCGACGCGCGGCCGGCGCGGCACGCTGGTCCAGGATCCCGAGGGATGCGGCCGTAGAGACAGCATGAGCGCCGCTATTCACGTCCAGCTTGGCGTAAATGCGGCGCTTGAGGTTCTCGACGGTGAGCGGGCTGATGCCGAGCAGGTCGGCCATCTCCGGCACGCTATGTCCAGAACCGGCCAGCATGAGGACCTCAAGTTCGCGGTCGGTCATGCCATTCGGCCTCGGGCGAGCGTGCCGGCCGCGTTTACGCCGCAGCAGCGCTAGCAGGGCTTCAAGCCCGTGCGATTCCGGCACAAGCGAGGAAACTCCGGCCCGGCACGCCGCCGAGAGGTCTTCCTCGTCCGCTTCCCGATAGGTCACGATCACGTTGAGCTCGGGGAACCGCTTCACGAGCTTGTCCACGGGGCGGCAGATCTCACCCACGCGCCGGCCGGCATCGAAGATCACGACGTCGGGCCGGCGCAGCTCGCAGAGCGCGGGCATACGGTCCGGCTCCTCGACCGTCCCGACGACTGTGACGTCGGGTCGACCGGCCAGACACGAGGACAAGGTGTCACGAAGCAGCCGCGACGGCGACTGTACGGCTACTTGAACGGTGACGCTAGCGGGTTGCGAGGCCATTCGTTAGCCTGCTTATCGTTTTCGATCACGAATACGGGTTAGCGCGGTACTGGAGTCTAGCCCGGACCCACCGCTCACGCCGGTCACTTGATTTTAATTTCGTTAGTGGTAAGTGCTTGCCGAGCCCGGTCCCGGCCACTCGGCGGTGCAGCGGTTGCAGGCCGATTACGGGTCCTACAGTGTGCCCCACCAGCGCGAATGTGAGCAGTATCGAGCCGGATCGCCAGGCCTGGTGCGACGCTCACCACGTACGGATTTATTTTTCCGGCGCAAGCGGCGCGTCGGCCGGTTCTCGTGTTTTCCGGGCCGTGGCCGACCGGCTCCAGCGGCGCGCGAGCCTGCTAGTGGCGGCCGTCTGCGGCGGGTAGCCGCGTGGTTCCGATCCGGCACTCCAGTTGCACAGAACGGCAGATCACGGCGCGGTGAACACGACCGTCACGTAGCCGTCACCTGCGGCCTGCGATCCGGCTAGACAAGCCCCGGCTGACGTAGCGGCAGGCGCATGGCAGGCGGGGCCGCATCGCCGACCTCGACCTCGGCGCCGCTGACGCGGCGGGCAGTTAGCGCGCCCTCTGCGGCCCGATCACCTCAGCCCGTCCCAGGTTCCTCACTCGCCGTCGGTCGCGCGCTGAGCGCCTGGCGGATGAGCTTCAGCTCGGCCTGGGCGGCGGCGGTGGCGACGTTAACTGGACCATTGAACGACCGCAACTGGCTGAGCGAGGTCGACCGTGCCTGCTCTTCGGTCAGCTTGGCGACGGTCTGCAGATCCTGGATCAGCTTGTTGACCATGACTGTGGTCTGGGGCGTGAACGTGACCGAGGCCAGTGGCACGGGGGTCCCGAACGACGTGGCGTTCTGGATGAGCGCATCGGCCCTGGCCCTGTTCTCGGGCGTGAACGTGGCTGCGGCCAGGTTGTTCTCGAACGCCTGCTCCGTCGCCACCTCCGCCGTGAGGGTCGCTTCGGCGGCCGCGAGATTGTTCCTTTCGTCGGCGTTGTAGGCGGCCACATCAGCGTTCAGTTGCTGGACGGCCGGTGTCGTGATCGCCTCATACTGGTTGATCAAGGCCTGCTGGGTGGTGCACGGCAACCTCGGTATGTACAGGCTGGGCTCGCAGTCGGCGGCCGCAAGCAGGGCCTTATGACGTTGGCTGGCACCCGTGGCGTAGAAGAGGCCGAGGATCACCAGGAGAGCAGACAGCGAGGAAACAAAGGCGAGTATGACTCCGCCAGTTCTCGTCTCATCCTGGTTGTCTCTGGCGTAGCCGCGTCTGGCATAGCCGCCTCCGGCGTACGTCGCGCTCATCTAATTCCACTCCTCCCGGTGCCTCATTCGGCGCTGGGGTGCTCGGTGAAGGAGTCGATTCCCTTGAAGATCTCTTCGTTGATAATGAAGGTCAATCCGAATACGAAGAGCAGGAAAATCGGCGTAATGGCTACGAAGACGAGCCACTTCCGGCCCTCCTTTTCACGAGCGGCGATCCAGCGCTTTACCGGTGGCAGCCTGAGGGTGAGCAAGAAGACGCTGCACGCTGAGTACTGGTAGAGGCGCTGATGGAAGATCGGGACGCCGTCGCCGTCGAAGCCGGAGCCGTTGGTCCCGCGCTGGAACCCGAATCCCTCGAGCAGGGACAGGTGGAAGAAGAGCAGCCCCCAGATGACATAGGTGAGGTAGTGCAGCTTCTTCCAGTACCGCCCGAGCTTGCGTTGCGCCCACGGGTTGCCGGTGGCCAGGAGCGGGAGGACCAGCAGCACCATGGTGAAGCCCACGAGCTCGAAGATATACCCGGCCACCACGCCGAAAAAGCCTCCGGCGAAGTTATCGGTGAGGCCGGCAGCGAGCGCGTCGCC
>JASIBJ010000623.1 GCA_030045215.1 Streptosporangiaceae bacterium
TCGGCTGGCAGTCGGCGGAGTCGCGATCAACTTCGCCGCGCTATGGCGCGACTGTGCGCCTGCCGCCGCCCCCGGCGCGGCGCCGCAGCGCCGGAAGACCGAGGTCGCGATCGACGGCGGCAACTATGGCCGGCCCTGCCCCCAGCACGGCGCGGCCGCGTCGCCGAACGGGACGGCTGCCGGGCAAGTCCGGGTCGCCCCGGCGAGCCAGGATCCGCCCGCTGGCAACGGCGGTCCCGCGCCCGCGCATGAGCTGCCCAGGTCAGAACCGTTGTCGACGGCACCGGCGATCCCCGCGGCGGCAGTGACGCCGGCCGCGCGGCCAACGTCGGACCAGGTGGTGGACTCGGTCGTCATCCCGTCCGTCCAGGCGGTCCCGGTCAACGGCGACCCGGCCTGGCTGCGCGTGCTCGAGGAAGCGCAGGCCCAGGCCGCCGGGGCGCACGCCGAGTTCCAGCGCGCGATCACCGAGAGCCATCTGAGCTACCTGCGGATGGCCGAGGCCACGTTGGGTGCGCTACTCGGGACCGCCGACGGCCGGGCACCGCAGGTTTGGCCCGAGCCGGCCCACGGACCAGCGCTGGCGCCAGTGACGTCTGCGCCGGCCCTGCCGCAGGCCGACTCCGCTGGTGTCGCCAACGGCGCCGTCGAGTCGGCCATGGCCGACGCTAGCCCCGCGGCTCCGGCCGAGCACATGGACGCGGAGAGCCTCGGCCAGTTGCTGCTGCAGGTCGTCGCAGACCGCACCGGCTACCCGGTCGAGATGCTCAATGTCGACATGGAACTGGACACCGACCTCGGCATCGATTCCATCAAGAAGGTCGAAATCCTCTCCGTGGTCAGGAAGCGCGTCGGTGATCTGGCCGGCGGCGACGTGGCCAGCCTCGCCACCCTGCGGACCCTGCGAGCGATCGCTGAGCGAGTGACCGCGCCGGCAGCGGTGTTAGCGACACCTGCCGCGCGGGCCACTGCAGACGCCGGACCCGGCCAGCCCGCCGGGCCGAGTCCGCCTGATCCGAGCCCGGTGCTGGGCCGCTGGGCAGTGCGGGCGATCGAAGCTCCGCCGAGCGGCCTGGCGATGCCCGGCCTCACCAACGGAACGATTGCCGTCACCGACGACCGCACCGGGATCGCGCCGCTCCTCGTCGAGCGGCTCAAGCACTGCGGCATCCGGGCTGAGGTCGTCTTCGAGATTCCGCCCGATACATGCGGCGTGATCAGCCTGGACGGCCTGCGCCCGGTCACGTCCGTCGCCGCAGCGATGGACGTGCAGCGCAGTGCCTTCCGGGCTGCCCGGGCCATCGCGCCGCGGATGCAGGCCGGGGAGGGTGTCTTCGTGACGGTCCAGGACACCGGCGGTGACTTCGGGCTGGCCGGCAGCGTCCCGGCGCAGGCCTGGCTTGGCGGGCTAGCCGCGCTTGCCCGCACGGCGGCGAAGGAATGGCCGCAGGCGTCGGTGAAGGCCATCGACTGCGCGGCCGCCGGGCGCGCGCCCGCGGTCGCGGCCAATGCGATCGTGACCGAGTTGCTGAACGGCGGCGGGTCCGTGACGGCAGGTCTTCTTGACGGAACGAGGCTGGTCCCGGCGCTGGTCGCGGCCCCTGCGGGCGGCGCTGGTCCACGGATCGGTCCTGAGTCCGTGATCGTGGCGACCGGCGGCGCCAGGGGTGTGACCGCGGCCGCGATGCGGTTGCTGGCCGCGCGGTGCCGGCCGCGGCTCGCGCTGCTCGGCCAGACACCGCTCGAGCCAGAGCCACAAGGCCTGGCCGCGGCCACCGATGAGCCGGGGCTGATCAGGCTGCTGGCCGGACGGCAGCCCGGCACGCCGGCCGAGATCCGGGCGGCCGCACGGCGGATCCTTTCCGTTCGCGAGATCCGTGGAACGCTGAGGGCAATCGAGCAAACCGGGTCGCCCGTGCGCTATTACGCCGTCAACGTCACGGACACGGCCGCGGTGGCCGACGTGCTCGCGGAGGTGCGGGCCGACTTGGGCCCGATCAGCGGGATCGTGCACGGGGCGGGCGTGCTGGCCGACGCCCTCTTGGCGGACAAGACCGACGAGCACTTTGACCACGTGTTCGAGACCAAGGTCAAAGGCCTGCACTCACTTCTCACCGCAACGGCCGGGGATCCGCTCGACGTGCTGTGCGCCTTCTCTTCGGTCGCGGCTCAGCTGGGGAACCAGGGTCAGAGTGACTATGCGATGGCCAATGAGGTGCTCGGCCACGTGCTTTCCGCTGAGGCAGCTCACCGCCCTGGATGCCTGGTCCGGTCGATCGGGTGGGGACCGTGGCGCGGTGGCATGGTCAGCGGGGAGGTCAGCCAGCGCTTCCTCGCGAGGGGCGTCCCGCTGATCGACCTCGACGAAGGAGCCGAGGCGTTCCTGGCCGAGGTCGGCTGCGCGGCCGGCGACGTGCGCGTTCTCGTGTCCGCAGTCGACAGGACCGGGCCGCCGGCGCTGCAGGACGACATCAGCGGGCAGGTCACGGTGGCCGAGCCGGCCTACGCCTACCTCGCGGACCACCGGCTGGCCGAGGCGCCGGTCGTGCCGATGGCGACGGTCCTCGACTGGTTCGCGCGGATGGCGCTGGCCTGGCGTCCGCAGGCCAGTCCGGTCATCCTCAGGGACCTGCAGGTCCTGAGCAAGATCTCACTCCCAGCGCTCGCCGACGGCGGCCATGAGCTAAAGCTGCGCGGACGCCAGGCCGGGGGAGACGTGCTTGAGCTGGATCTGCGCGACGAGGCGGGCGTGCCGCACTACCGGGCGCGCGTCGACGGGACATCAGGCCAAGCTGGGCCGGGCCAGTGGGACACGCCCGAAGGCCTAGTGCCGCTCAGCGAGCCCTACGACGGCTACACGCTGTTCCACGGGCCCCGCTTTCAGGTCCTCAGGGGCGAGCCGTTGATCGGCCTTGCCGGCGCTGAGGCCAGCGTGGCGGGCGTCTCGGCGATGGGCTGGGGCGGCGCGGGCTGGCGGCTGGACCCGGCCGCGATCGACGGCGCGCTCCAGCTGGCGGTGCTATGGGCCCGCCAGGGCGGAACCGGCAGCACGCTCCCGATGGCGATCCGAGAGTGTCGCGTGCATCGGCTTGGCCCGGCCGGGGACGTGCTGCGATGCGTGGTCTGGCCACAGCGTGCCGACGACTCAGCCGCCGCATGCGATGTCGCCCTCATCGAGGGGGACGGGTCGGCGCGCGTCGAGCTATTCGGCGTGGAACTCGTCCGGCGCCCGGATCAGGGCCAGCGGCCCCCCGGACAGGTGGTGTAGACGTGGAGCAGGAGCCGATCGCGATCGTCGGCCGCGGTTGTGTGGTGCCGGACGCCTTCGACCCGGAGATGTTCTGGACCAACATCCGGTCCGGCCGGTGCAGCCTCTCGGCGGGCGGCGGGTTCGTGCGCGACTTCGACTCGCATTTCGATCCAGGTGGTTTCGCCGCGGCACCCGACGAGATCATGCGGCTCGACCCGATATATAGATGGGTCCTGCACGCAGGCCGGCAGGCGCTGGACGAGGCCGGCCGCGCACCGGGACGGAATCCCGGTTCCGGGCTGGTGCTCGGGAACCTGTGCTATCCGTCGGTGGGGCTCGTTCGGTACGCCGAGGAAGTCTGGCGGGAAGGCCGCGCGCCGGTTCGCCTTGACCCGCGCGATCGCTTCTCGGCGGGCCTGCCGGCACACTTCGCCGTGACCGCGCTGGGCCTCGGCGCCGGCGGCTTCGCCCTCGACGCGGCTTGCGCCTCGACCCTGTACGCGGTCAAGCTCGCCTGCGACCAGCTCCGCGACGGTGCCGTCGACTTCATGCTGGCCGGAGCGGTCAGCTGCCCGGACCGGCTGCTCATGCATGACGCCTTTGCCGCGCTGGCGGCGGTCAGCCCGACCGGGCAGTGCCGTCCGTTCCACCGCGGCGCCGACGGGATCACGCCCAGCGAGGGTGCCGTCGTCGTGGCCCTCATGCGGCTGCGGGATGCGATCAGCGCGGGCGTGCCGATTCTGGGGGCGATCCGGGCGATCGGCTTGTCGAACGATGGCCGGACCGGGGGACTCCTCGTTCCCGCCGCGGAAGGCCAGGAGCGGGCGATGAGGCTGGCCTACGCAGCGGCGGGGATCGCGCCGGAGACTGTTTCTCTGGTCGAATGCCACGCGACCGGCACTCCGGTGGGCGATGGGGTCGAGGCCCGCAGCATGGCCGCGGTCTTCGCCGGCACGGCGGACCTGCCGGTCGGTTCGGTGAAGTCCAACGTCGGGCACCTGCTGGCCGCCGCCGGCGGCGCCGGCCTGCTGAAGGTTCTGGGCGCCATGCGCGACGGCGTGCGCCCCCCGTCGCTCGGCGCGAACGACCCGATCGAGGAGTTCTGGAACTCGCCGCTGCGGCTGCTGGCCAGCGAGGAGGACTGGCCGGGTCCGCACCGTCGCGCCGCGGTCAGTGCCTTCGGGTTTGGTGGCACCAACGCGCACCTGATCGTGGATTCCTGGCCGCCGCCTGACTCGGCCGGGGTTAAGGGGCTCCCCGTGTCCGGGTCCTCAGCCCGGCGCCGGCCGGATCCGGTCGCGATAACCGCGATCGGCGCCAGGGTCGCCGACGGCGCCGACGCCGAGGACTTCCGCCGGGCCGTGCTGCTCGGCGAGGCGCACGCGCGGCCGCGATCGGTGATCGACGTCGGGCTGGGCGGACTTCGCGTCCCCCCGCGCGACCTGGAGGAAGCGCACGCACAGCACGTCCTGCTGTTCGAGGCGGCCAGGGAGGCCACGCGGGGGCGCGAGCTGCCGCGGGAACGCACGACTGTCGTCGTCGGGATGGGCGTCGACCCCGAGGTTGCCCGGTATCCAGCGGCGCAGCGCGCGAGCACCGAGGCCGGAGCCGCGCCGCTGACCGGCGCCGCGGTGCTGGGCACGATGCCGAATATCATCGCGAACCGCATCAACCTGCAGCTCAACCTGGCGGGCCCAGGGTACGTCGTTTGCGCGGAGGAAGGCTCGGGACTCGTCGCGCTCGAGTTGGCCGCTCGTGCGCTGCGCAACGACGAAGCGGACGCGGCGATCGTCGGTGCCGTCGACCTGAGCTTCGAGCCCGTGCACGAGGCGGCCGTCCGCGCGCTGGACCGGGATCAGCTGTCGGGGGACGCGGCGATTGTCGTGATCCTCGAGCGGCTCTCCGATGCCCGCCAGGCCGGCCGTCAGGTGCTCGCCGTGCTTGACGACGAAGGCGGCGACACCGTGCCTGCCCTGCGCGTGGGTGACTTCGACGCTGAGGACGACATCGGCCCGGACGGCGCTCGTGCGGGCAGCGGGCCCCGGCTCAACCCGGCCGAGTTGTTCGGGAAGGCGCACGCTGCCCATGGCATGGTCGCGCTAGCGACCGCGGTGACGGCCGTCCGGCACCGGGCGATCCCCGTACCCGGCGAGCTGGCCGTTCCGGTATCCGGCCAGATCGGCGTCGAGGTCGCGGTAGAGCCACTCGGCGCGCCCCGGATGAGCGTGCGGCTACGCGCCGAGGACCCGGCGCAGCCGTGGGCCGTCGGGCCGGCTCCGAGCTTGCGCGTGTACTCGGGACCGGACCGGGCCAGCGTGCTCGAGGCGCTCACGGCCGGAAGAGAGTCCGACGCTGGCCCGGCCCGGCTGGCGATCATCGGCAACCGCGGCGAGGACCGGCTCGAGCCTGCCTGCTCGGACGCCGTCCGGCGCTGGCTGGCCGGGAACGGTCCCCGGCCTGACGGGGTGGCGTACCGTAATGCGCCAGTCGGCGGCGAGACCGCGTTCGTGTTCACCAACGGGTCGGCTGCGTATCCGGGCATGGGGGCAGAGCTGGCGCTGGCCTTCCCGGCGCTCGCCGACGCGGTCGAGGACACCCAGGCCACCCTGCGGCCGCGCCCCGGACTGCTGCGCCCCGATCAGGCGCGGGCCGGCGCGGTACCGTCCGGCGCGGGCCGGCTCAGCGTGATCAACCAGATCCTCGGCGCTTCGCTGCTCGGCGGCCTGCATGTACGGGTCTCACGGGATCTGCTCGGCATCCGGCCCGACGCTGCGATCGGGTACTCGTCCGGGGAGACAGCGGCGCTCGCGGCCCTCGGCGCGTGGACCGCCCCGGTTGCCGCCTACCGCGACTTCCGGGCCAGCGAGCTGTTCTCGGCGGAGTTGGCCGGAGAGTTCCGCGCCGTTCGGCGGGTCTGGCAGCGCCTGGGCATAACAGCCACGCGCTGGGCCACCTACCTAGTCAACGGGCCAGCCGACGAGATCCGCGGTGCGCTGGCCGGCGAAGCCGCCGTACACCTGATGACGATCAACACGCCGGATACCTGCGTGATCGGCGGGGAGCCGGCCGCCTGCGAGGCGGTGCTGCGGCGGCTCGGAGCGACGGCCGCGTTCCCGCTGGACTATGGGATCGCCGCTCACGCCCCCGAGGTTGCCGAGGTCGGCGAGCAGTACCGGCAGCTGCACCTGCGGCCGACCAGGGATGTGCCGGGGGTCAGGTTCTACAGCGCCGCGACCGGCGAGTCGTACCGCGCGTCAGCGGACCTGGCCGCCGACGCCCTGCTGGCTCAGATGTGCGGCACGATCGACTTCGTCCGCGTGATCGAGCGGGCCTGGGCCGACGGCGTCCGCGTGTTCATCGAGCACGGGCCGCAGGCTCAGTGCACGGGATGGATCCGGCGGATCCTGGCCGACCGCGAGCACGTCAGCGTCGCCCTGGACGCGCCTCCCGGAAGGGGAACGCGGCAGTTGTGCCAGGTCATTGTCGAGCTCGTCGCGGCGGGCGTCTCGGTCGCGGTCGATGGCCTGCTCGACGGGATAGCCGCGGCCGCGGGGACGAGCAGCGACCCGGGTGACACGATCCGGATCGCCGCGCATCCCCCGGCGATGCGGCTGCCCGGCCGGGAACCAGCCGTCACCGCCATGCCCAGGGCTCCGGTGCTGGCCCCCGTGTCCGCCGCCGTGACCGAGCCGAACGGCACCCGGCCCGACGATCGGCCGAACACCACCCGGCCCGGTGACCATCGGCCTGGCGTCG
>JASIBJ010000060.1 GCA_030045215.1 Streptosporangiaceae bacterium
CTCGAGCGGGCCGGGCTGGCGCCCGCTGGCGCGGGCGAGGCGGTCACGGCCGCGGCCAGGGCCGGTGACTATGACGTGGCGGCGATCGGCGCGCACGCCGCTCCCGCCGGCAACCCGGTGCCCGCGCTGGTTCGCGCCCTGACCGGGCGGGTGCCCGAGTTCGCCGCGAGCGCCGTGCACTACGGAGCGACGAGCCAGGACATCATCGACACCGCCGTCATGCTGCTTGCCCGCGGCGTGATTGACCAGGTACTGGCCGACCTGCAGGCGAGCACGTCGGCCGCGGCCGGGCTCGCGGCCGCGCACGCCCAGACGGTGCTGGCCGGGCGCACGCTGCTCCAGCAGGCAGTGCCGGTGACCTTCGGCCTGATCGCGGCCGGCTGGCTGACCGCGCTGGACGACGCCGGGCGTCAGCTCGAACGACTGGCCAAGCAGCGGCTCGCGGTCCAGCTGGGCGGCGCGGCCGGGACGCTGTCCGTGCTCGGCCTGGCCGGGCCGCAGGTCGTGACGTTCTTCGCCGAAGAGCTCGGCCTGGCCGCGCCCGTGCTGCCCTGGCACACCGACCGGCTCCGCATCATCGAGCTTGCGGCAGCCCTGGCCGGCTGCTGCGCGGCTGTCGGCAAGATCGCCAGGGATGTCACGCTGCTGGGCCAGTCCGAGATCGCCGAGGTCCGGGAGGGGGCCGCCCCGGCGCAGCCCGGTGACGGCCCGTCCGCGGCCGGACGGATGGGTGGCCCGCGCGGCGGCTCTTCGGCGATGCCGCACAAGCGCAACCCGGTCGCAGCCGTGCTGGTGCTCGGTTGCGCGAAGCGCGCGCCGATGCTGCTGGCAACGCTCGCCGCGGCGGGCGAGCAGGAGCTGCAGCGGGCGGCCGGGGCCTGGCACGCGGAGTGGGAACCGGTCTGCGACCTGCTCCGCGTCACCGGCTCAGCCGCGGCCTGGACGGCCGAGATGCTGGCGGGGCTCGAAGTCGACGCGGACCGCATGCAGGCGAACCTGGCGGCGGCACATTCGCTGCCGATGGCCGAGCACGTGGCCGCAACCCTGATCCCGAGCCTCGGCCGGCTGCCGGCGCTGGAGCTAGTGGCGCAGGCCAGCCGCGAGGCAGCCAGCAGCGGGCAGGACCTGACGGCGGTCCTGCTCGCGACGCCGCGCTTCGCCGAGCAGCTCGCCGCCGCCGGCATCGGCGCCGACGAGCTGGCCGCCGCGGCCGACCCGCGGGCCAGTCTTGGCGCGGCCGAGCAGTTCGTGGCAGCTGCGCTCGCGGCGCACGACTCCCGGACGCGCGGAGCGCGGACGCACGGAGGCCAGACGCACGGAGCCGGACGCACGGAGGCCGGACGGTGATGAAGGCAGCCAGATGAGGAAGAAAGGAACGGAGCCGAGTGAGCAGCGATGAGCAGCGACGTGAAGCCGGCCTGCGCGTCCGCCGGGCAGTGCTCGGCGATGAGCACGTCGACCGGGCGGTAGCCGGCACGACGGAGTTCACCGCGGCGTTTCAGGATCTGATCACCCGTTATGCCTGGGGCGACGTGTGGTCCAGGCCAGGGCTGTCGCGGGCCGAGCGGAGCATGATCACGCTGGCCGCCCTCGTCGCGCTGCGGCAGAGCGACGAGCTGGCCATGCACGTGCGCGCGGCGCTCAGGAACGGCGTCACGCGCGATCAGATCAGCGAGATCCTGCTGCACCTTTCCGTCTACGCGGGTGTGCCCTCGGCCAATCACGCGTACAGCGTCGCGCAGGCGGTGCTAGCCGAAGAGGACGCTGGGCTCGCCGAGGAGGAGGCAGTGCGGGCCGGGGAACACGCGGGCAGCGGACCCGAGTGAAATTCGAGAATCGCACACCTGTGCACATGGCGGTCGTTATCGGTATGTTCCAATGAGGGCCCGCCGGCAGTTGCCCGAGGAGAGTTGATGAGTGCTGAGACCTATGTCCGCGCGGCCGGGGTAAACCCGCCGCTCGACTACCCGGAGTACCGGTCGTCCGTCCTGAGGGCGCCCAAGCAGGCGCTCGTACGGCTGCCGCAGGGGCCGACCGAGACCACCGGGCCGCTGCTCGGCGCCGAACGCGTGACCGCCGCCGATGCCGACCTCACCACGCGGCACGCCGGCGAGCCGCTCGGGGAACGGATCATCGTCACCGGCCGGGTCCTGGACTCCGACGGCCGCCCGGTGCCTGACAGTCTGGTGGAGATCTGGCAGGCCAATGCGTCCGGCCGGTACGCCCACCACGTCGACGACCACCCTGCTCCGCTCGACCCCAACTTCGACGGCGCCGGCCGGTGCATGACCGACTCGCAGGGCCGGTACCGGTTCGTCACGATCAAGCCGGGCGCGTATCCGTGGCGCAATCACCTGAACGCCTGGCGACCCGCGCACATCCACTTCTCCCTGTTCGGCACGGCGTTCACCCAGCGCCTGGTCACCCAGATGTACTTTCCTGGTGACCCGCTCTTCGCCCAGGACCCGATCTTCAACTCGATTCCTGACGCGGGTGCCCGGCAACGACTCATCGCCCGGTTTGACCTGGACACGACCGAGCCGGAGTGGGCGCTCGGCTTCCAGTGGGACATCGTGCTGCGCGGCCGGGACGCGACCGCGTTCGAGTCGGAGGAGGCCAAGTGACGCAGCCACCAGCAGCAGCACCGCTAGGCCTGACGCCGTCGCAGACGGTCGGGCCATTCCTGGCCATCGGCCTGCCCTGGCCGGACGGACCGGAGGCGGTGCCGGCAGGCACGCCTGGCGCGATCGTGATCTCCGGCCGCGTGCTTGACGGCGCGGGCGAGCCGGTGCCCGATGCCCTCGTCGAGACGTGGCAGGCCGCGCCCGACGGCAGCTTCGTCGGCCGGGCGCCAGCGCGTCCTGACGGCGACGGCAGCAGGGGCAGGAGCGGCACCGACACCGGATTCCGCGGCTTCGGGCGGTCCGCGACAGATGCGCAGGGCCGGTGGCAGATCATCACGCTGCGACCCGGCCGGGTTCAGTCGCCTGATGGCGGACCGCAGGCGCCGCACCTGGACGTGTCCGTGTTCGCCCGCGGCCTGCTTGACCGGGTTGTCACCCGCATCTACCTGCCCGATGAGGAATCGGCGAATGCGGTCGACCCGGTGCTGACGTCGATCACCGATCCTGCCCGGCGGGCCACGCTGATCGCCAGGCCCGGTGACGGGCCGGGCCAATTCCGGTTCGACGTGCAGTTGCAGGGAACGGCAGGCGGTACCGAGACCATCTTCTTTGATGTCTGAGCCCGGACCGCTGTCGCTCGCGGCGCGGATCGACGGGCCGCCCGGCGCGCCCGTGCTGGTGCTCGGCAACTCTCTCGGTACCAGCAGCGAGCTGTGGGAGCGACAACTCCCCGCGCTGGCGGGGCGGTTCCGGCTCGTCCGCTACGAGCACCCCGGCCACGGCCCGGCGGGCGGCTGGTTGTCCCCGGCTCCCGCCGGCCCCTACACGATCGCGATGCTGGGCGCCGGGGTGCTCGCGGCGCTCGACCGGTTCGGGGTTGGCCGTGCCCTCTACTGCGGGGTGTCACTGGGCGGCATGATCGGCATGTGGATGGCCGCGACGGCCCCGGATCGCATAGCCGGCCTCGCGCTGTGTTGCACGAGCGCGCACCTGCCCCCGGCGCAGATGTGGCGGCAGCGGGCGGCGACAGTCCGCGCTGACGGCTCCGGCGTGATTGCCGCCCAGGTGGTCGCTCGCTGGTTCACTCCGGAGTTCGCGGCTGCTGAGCCCGATGTCATCGCGGCGTTCGCGGCGGGCCTGGCGGCCACGCAGCCCGCCGGTTACGCGGGCTGTTGCGAGGCCATAGCGGCGATGGACCTGCGCCCGCTGCTCGGTGCGATCACGGCGCCCACGCTGGTCATCGCGGGCGCCGACGACCCGGCGACCCCGCCCTGGCACGGCGCGCTCATCGCGGCCGGCATACCGGGAGCCCGGCTGAAGGTGATCAGGGGAGCTGCCCACCTCGCGAACGTCAGCCAGGCGGGCGAGGTGTCCCACGCGGTAGTGCAGCATCTGTACCGGCTGACATGATGGCGAAGTGACCGATTCGTCCGAGCTGACGCTCGCCCCGGACTCAGGTCCGCGCGCGGTGCGTCAAGGCCGACGGCCGGTGATCGCCGGTCTCGGCATGACCGAGCTCGGCAAGGTCTACGGCCGGACTCCCGCGCAGTTCGCGGCGGAGGCGGTCAGGCTCGCGGTCGCAGACGCCGGGCTGACCCTGGCGGACGTGGACGGGCTCCTCACCTCCTCCGGAGTCACCGGGGGCGTCTCGATGGATCTGCAGCGTGATCTCGGCCTGACCGACCTGCGGCTGCTGACGCACATGCAGGCATACGGCTCCACCGCCGGCTCGATGGTGCAGTATGCGTCCCTGGCCGTCCAGTCGGGCATGGCCAGCGTCGTCGCCTGCGTATTCGCCGACAGCCCGCTGCGGCCGGAGCGCGGATCCAGTGCGATCTACGGCACCAGGCACGCCGGCACGGGGTGGTGGGGGCTGCTCGGCGCCAGCGGCGTCATCGGCGCGAACCCGATGTACGCGCTGGCCGCCCGCCGGCACATGGAGCGCTTCGGCACGACCAGCGAGCAGCTCGGTCACATCGCCGTCGCGCAGAGAGCCTGGGCAGGGCTGAATCCGGCCGCCGAGATGCGCGAGCCGATCACGCTCGCTGACCACCAGGCGTCGAGGTGGATCGCCGAGCCTTTCCATCTGCTCGACTGCTGCCTGGTGTCCAACGGCGGCATCGCGGTCCTGGTGACATCCGCCGAGCGCGCGGCCGCGATGGCCCAGCCACCAGTGCACGTGCTCGGCTGGGCCCAGTGCCACCCCGGCCGCTACTTGCGCCGTGATCCCGACTTCGGCCTGGTGACGGGCGCCGCGGCCGGGGGCCAGGCGGCGCTGGCGATGGCCGGGGTCGGGCTCGCCGACGTTGACGTGGTGCAGCTCTATGACTGCTACACCTTCACCGTGCTGGTCACGCTCGAGGATTACGGATTCTGCCAGAAGGGCGAAGGCGGGCCGTTCGCCGCGAGCGGCGTGCTCGGTCCCGGCGGAAAGCTGATGCTCAACACCGGCGGCGGCCAGCTCTCCGGCTACTACATGTGGGGAATGACCCCGCTGTCGGAGGCGATCATCCAGGCCCGCGGGCATGGCGGGGACCGCCAGGCAACGTCGCATGACGTCGTTCTTGTTTCCGGGAACGGTGGCGTCCTCGATCATCATGCGACGCTGGTACTCGGCGGCCCGGCGGCAGGCCCATGACGGTCGGGCCGGTTGACCGCGATCAGGCGACCGCCGAATTCTTTGATGCGGCGGCGGATGGCCGGTTCTTGCTGCGGCGCTGCCCGCACGGTCACCACAGCGAGCCCGCGGCGGCGCAGTGCACCACCTGCGCCAGCACGCGGCTGGCATGGGTGGCAGCCGAGGGCGGCGCATCGCTCGTGAGCTGGACCGTCGCCTGGAGCAAGCCGCGGCCGGACGGCGAACAGATCGCGACCGTGCTGGTGATCGCCGAGTTCGACGAGGGCCCGTGGTGGTGGTCACGCCTCGAGGGCGCTGACCCGGCCCGGCTGGCCGTCGGCACCCGTCTGAAGATCGCGTTCCGGGATGGCGGCGAAGCTGTCCCGGTCTTCGAGCTGGCCGACTAGCGACCCGGCCAGGCCGCGGTCATCGCAGCAGATCGCGAGCCGCCTCTTCGATGCTCTCCTGCGACATCAGGACGGCCGCCGCCGCGTCGCCAAGCGGGATGAAGCTGTCCTGGCTGGCAACCCTGGCGATCCGTCCGGTGAAACCGGCGTCGACGAGCGTCGTGACGACCCCCTCGGAGACGCCGCCGGTGCGCCGGGTCTCGTCGGCGACCAGCACGCGGCCGGTGGCGGCTGCCGCCCTGAGCAGGTCCTCAAACGGCAGCGGCGCGAGCCATCGCAGGTCAAGCACGCGACAGCCAATACCGTGCCCGGCCAGCGTGCGGGCCGCGCGCAGGCTCATCCTGACCCCGTTCCCGAAAGTAATGATTGTTAGGTCAGTGCCGTCGCCGTAGGTCCTGGCCCGCCCGACCGGAACGTGTGTCTGAGCCCAGCGCGCAGGAGGCTCGTACGGCGCCAGCCAGCGGCCATCGCCCGGTTCGTACAGGTCGCGTTCGTGGTAGAGGGCGATGGGCTCGATAAAAGCGCAGACGCTGCCGTCGATGTCGGCGGCGGTGAGACAGGTGCGCAGCATGGCGGCCGCGTCGTCGGGCCTGGCCGGGCAGGCGATGATGAGCCCGGGGATGTCGCGGAGGGCGGCCAGCCCGTTGTCGTTGTGGAAATGGCCGCCGAAGCCCTCCTGGTAGGCCAGGCCGGCGATCCTGACCACCATCGGATTGCGGTACTGTCCCCGCGAGAAGAACGAGAGCGTCGCCGCCTCCCCGCGGATCTGGTCGGCCGCGTTATGCAGGTAGGCCAGGTACTGGATTTCCGGTACTGGCAGCAGCCCGGCCAGCCCGGCACCGAGGGCAAGTCCGAGAATGGACTGCTCGTCCAGCAGCGAGTCGAACACCCGGCCAGGACCGAACGCCCGCAGCAGGCCCCTGGTCACGCCGTAGACGCCGCCCTTGCGGGCCACGTCCTCACCGAAAACGATCGCGCCGGGGCGCTCGGCCAGCTCGTCGGCGAGCGTGCGGTTGATCGCCTGCGCGACGGTCAGCGGTCCCTCGTCCTCGGGCAGCTGGCCGCCGAAGACCTGGTGTCTGGGCCAGTCGGTGGCCTGACGCGCCCTGGCCGCGAGATTCGCCGCGACGGTGGCCGGCCGGCGCGGGGCGATCGGGGCCATGACGTCCATGGCGGTGCGCAGCCGCGGCGCTCCGGCGAGCTCGCCGGCTCGGGTCAGCACCTGTGCCTTGGCCGCCTCGAAGCGGTCAAGTACGTCGGCCGGAGTGAGGGCGCCCGACGCCACGAGCAGCCGGGCGGTGCCCAGCAGCGGGTCCCGGTCATGGTCGGCCGACAGTTCCGCGGGCGTGCGGTAGGAGGACTCGACATCGGTTCCGGCATGGCCGCCGAGCCGGACCGTGCGCAGGTGCAGGAACGCAGGCATCCGCCGCTGCCTGACCCAGCGAGCGGCGGCCGCCGCCGTGTCGAACACGTCCGCCAAGTCGCTTCCGTCGGCGCTGAAGTACTTCACTCGGGGTCGGCCCGAGAACGCCGTCTCGACCCAGCCGGGCGGCGTGCGCACGCTGATGCCCAGGCCGTTGTCCTCGCACACGAGCAGCAGCGGCAGCGGAAGGCCCTGATAGGCGATGTAGTCGGCTGCGTTGATCGCGCCTGCCGCGGTCGAGTGATTGACCGACGCGTCACCGAAGCTGCACACGACCAGGCCGTCATGCGGCCACGGGCTCGGCACCCCCAGCTTGGCGGCGCGCTCGATCGCGAACGCCAGGCCAACGGCGCGCGGCAGGTGGGACGCGATGGTCGAGGTCTGCGGGATCACGTGCAACTCGGGGTGCCCGAAGACCTTGTGCCTGCCGCCGGCGATCGGTTCCGCGGACGCGGCAACGAGGCCGAGCAGCACGTCGCTGATGCCGTCGCGCGGCGGACTGGCCTGCGCGGCCCGGACCAGGTAGAAGGCCCCCGAGCGGTAGTGCAGCAGCGCGGGGTCGGTGAGCCGCAGGACAGCGGCGATGCCGGCGTTTCCCTCGTGACCTGACGACCCGATCGTGTAGTACCCGGCACCGCGGGCGCGTAGCCAGCGGGCGGCAACATCCAGGTGCCGGCTGAAGAGCTGAGCGTCAAACAGCTGCAGGCAGCGGGCGACAGTCAGGTTGCTGCCCGGCCTGACCGGCTGCCCGAGGCGCGCGGGACCGCGGGCCGGGCTACCTGCCGGGCCGCCGCCTGCTGGCCGCAGCGCCCGGACCGACTGGGCGAACCGCTGCTCGGCGACGTCTGCGCTGGGCACCGCGGCGGGCGGCAGCCGGTCCGGTTCCGGTCCTGCGGGTGCGGCGCTCACTCTCCGACCGTATGCCGCCGGGGGCGGTTGCGCACCGCCGGATTGGTTGCTGGCGGATGAAACCAGGATGACGGCGCCAGCGTCCCAGTGATATGAGTCACACGAACCGGGCCAGGCCGGCCCCGCCGCGGCGGCCGGTGGCAGGCCTCGCTGCGGCTGCCGCGACCGCGATGCTCGCGGTCGGCTGCGGATCGGGGCCAGCCCCCGCGCTGCTTGCCGCCCCCGGCCAGGTCCGCGGGATCGCCGCCGTCGAGCCCTTCGCCAGTCCCCGGCCGTACGCGGCGGGCGACCTTCGCTTCGGCCTCGACCTGCTGCGCCTGCTCTGCACGCGCCAGCCGGACCAGAACATCGTGCTGTCGCCTGCCAGCCTGGCCACCAGCCTTGGACTGGCCTACCTCGGTGCGCGCGGAGCCACCGCGCGAGCCATCGCGACCGTTCTGCACCTGCCCGCGGCTTCCGGTGCCGCGCTGCTGGCCGGGCTGCAGGCGCGGGAGCGAGCGCTGGACGGCCTGGACGGGCCCGGAGTGACCGTCGCGGAGTCCAACCAGGTGTGGAGTGACCCGACGCTGATCCCGCTGCGCAGCTACCTGAACGCGGCGGCGACTGGCTACGACGCCGGCCTGCGCCAGGTCCCGCTGCTGACCGATCCGGCCACGGCCGCCGCGCAGATCAACGCCGCGATCGCGGCGGCGACCCGCGGCCACATCCGCGACCTGGTCTCGGCGCCGATGCTGACCGGTATGGGCTGGGTACTCACCGATGCGCTGTACCTGAAGGCGTCCTGGGCCACGTCCCTCGGCCCGGCTCAGGGGACGCCCGGATCGTTCCGCACGGCGGCCGGGCCGCAGGTGCAAGCTCGGTACTTGACCGGGGGGCCGTTCGTGGCGGCCACCATGGATGGCTGGACGGCAGTTTCGCTGCCCTACCGCGGCGGCCGCCTGTCAATGGACGCGCTGCTGCCGCCGACGGAGCAGGGGACCAGCGGCTGTCCGGACGCGCCCGCGACGGTGATCGCCGCGCTGGCCGCGAGGGTTGCCGGTAGCGGCGCGGCGGCCAGCAGGGAGATCGCGCTGCCTGAGGCCGACCTGAGCACGCAGGCCGAACTGAATTCGGCCCTCGGGCAGCTCGGCATGGGCATCGCGTTCACGCCGGCCGCGGATTTCAGTGGCCTCTCGCCGCTAGCGCAGCAGATCGGGACCGTGGTGCACGCCGCCACCCTGCGCGTCGACGCGCAGGGCACGGTTGCCAGCGCGGCGTCGGCGGTGACGCTCGTGCCGCTCGCGGCTCGGGCGATGACCCTGGAGGTTCAGTTTGACCGGCCCTACCTGCTGCTGGTCACGGACACGCAAACCTCGGAGCCACTGTTCCTGGCCAGGGTGGCCAACCCGGACAGCCCTTGACCTGGCCGGGCCGGCCAGGGCCCGCCCTGCCCAGAGCAGGCCACGCCGCCGGTGGTGAGATGGAGTCCTCTGATCGCGCCGTCGTCCTGGAGGCACCGTGCTGCCCTGGTCCGCCGAGCTGGCCGGCACGCTCCACGAGCACGTGTTCGATAGCCAGTTGCTACGCGGGAACCCGCTCGGCGATCCGCATGAGCGGCCGCTGTGGGTGTACACGCCGCCCGGATACGCGGAGGCAACGGTCCGCCGGTACCCGTCGGTGTACGTGATCCAGGGTTATACCGGTCTGGTGCCGATGTGGCGCAACAGGACGCCGTTCCGCCAGCCGTTCACCGAAACGGCCGATGCGGTCTTCGCCGGCGGACAGGCGCCGCCGGCCATCGTCGTCTTCGTGGACGCCTGGACCCGTTATGGCGGCAGCCAGTTCGTCAACTCGCCAGGGACCGGCCGCTACCACTCCTACCTGTGCGACGAGGTCGTGCCATGGGTGGACCGCACGTACCGGACGATCCCCGATCGTGAGCACCGCGCAATCATGGGGAAGTCGAGCGGCGGGTTCGGGGCGATGATCACCCCGATGCTGCGGCCCGACTTGTTCAGCGGGCTGGCCACGCATGCCGGCGACACCCTTTACGAGCACTGCTACGTGCGGGACTTCGGGCCGGCGGTGCGGGCGCTGCGGTCCTACGACGGCGACATCTGGCGCTGGTGGGCCGATTTCACCTCAAGGGTGGCATTCACCAAGGAAGAGGACGGGACGCTCGTGGGACTGCTTGGTGTCGCGGCGTGTTTCTCGGCTCGCGACGACGGAACCGTCGAGCTCCCGTTCGACCAGCGCACCGGAGTGCTGCTCCCCGAGGTCTGGCAGCGGTGGCTGGACTGGGACCCGGTCCGGATGGCGCCAGGGTACGCGGATGCGCTGCGATCCATGCGGTCGATCTGGATCGACGCCGGGACCAGGGATGACTACTTCCTGGACCTCGGGGCCGAGGCGTTCCGGGCGGAACTCGCCCGGCTCGGCGTTGCGGACGAGGTGATCCGGTTCGAGCTTTTTGATGCCACTCATGCGGCGATCGAGTATCGCTACCCGCTTTCCCTGGCGTGGCTCTGCGACCGCATGCCAGGTTGAGCCGCTGAACGATCCTGGCCGTCGATGCGTGATCAGTAATGGGGAAGGTATCAGGCCAAGAACGGAGATTCGATCATGCGCACTACCCGATATTGGGCGGCTCCCTTGCTGGCCGGGGCGGCTGCGGCCGCGCTGGCGGCCTGCGGCAGCAGTTCGCCGAGCTCGAGTAGCTCCAGTCCGCCCACCACGTCGTCAACCAGCCCGTCGTCGTCCAGCTCGGTGGTCATCGGCACGCGCAGCACCAGCATCGGCACGGTGCTGGTCAACGCCCAGGGGCACACCCTGTACTGGTTCGCCAGGGACACGCCGACGACCTCGAACTGCACGGGCGCCTGCGCGACCTACTGGCCGCCGGTGCTGGGCAAGCCGAAGGCTGCCTCGGGAACCTCGCTGCCGGAGGCGTTCGGCACGATCAAGCGGGCCGGGGGCCAGGTCCAGGCCACCTATGACGGCCACCCGCTCTACACCTACGTCTCGGACACGTCGGCCGGGATGACGGGCGGGAACGACCTCAACGCCTCGGGCGGTCTGTGGTGGGCGATGACCCCCTCAGGATCCACGCTAAAGGCCACCCCGAGCTCGAGCTCGTCGAGCAGCTCAGGAGGCTACTAGCCTCGCGGTCGGCGCGGGCCGTCAGTCGTTCGCCGGCGCGGGCTGTCAGTCGGCCGGCGGGGCGAGTACGGTCAGCGCCGCGGGCAGCACACGGATACGCAGCGGGATACCGGCAGGCAGGGGCGCGGCGAACGGCAGGGTCTCGCCGTCCGCCGCGACCGGCAGTGGCCGGTCGAGCGTGAGCGTTACGTCGGTAGCGCGCTGCACGCTAACCTCAGCGAGCTCGACGTGCGAGCCATCGTTGATCTTGGTGAGGCAGCGGATGAACGTGAGCTTGGGGGCGTGCCGCATGAGGATCAGGTCAAGCTGCCCGTCGTCAATGCGGGCGGACGGAGCCACCTTCATGCCCGCGCCGAAGTAGGCCGAGTTCGCGACCACGACCGCGTAACCGGGGAAGTCGTGCGAGCCCTCGCTGCTCCGGACGGCGAACGTGGGCGGCCGCCAGGCGGCCACCGCGCGGAGTGCAGCGAGCGGATAGACGACTGATCCCCTGAGCAGCCTCGTTCCGTTCGCAATCTCGTTGGCGACCGAAGGCACCCCCGTGTAGACGCTGCCCGCGACGATCACCTCCGCCTGCCCGGGCACGCTGACGCCAATCAGGTCCACCCGGCGCGCGGACTCGCTGGTCAGGACGCGAGCCGCCTGCGCGGGCTCGGCCGGGATGCCCAGCATCCTGGCCAGGTCGTTGCCGCGGCCCGCCGGGATGATGCCGTACGCGGCGCCGTGGCGGGATGCTGCCGCGGCCAGCGCGCCCGCCATGCCGTCGCCGCCGACGGCCACGACGACTCGCCCGGCCGCGGCCGCGTCCCGCGCGAGTTGCGCGGCATGCACGAGGCTGGCGGACTCGGTGACCTGGCAGTCGGCGCCGGCGGCCGACAGGGCGGCCGTGACCTGGGGAACAACCGCCCTGGCGCGGCCACGGCCGGCCGCAGGATTGACGATCAGGCTGAAGCCGGGCATATCTGACTCCATGGTCCGTGGCGCGAGGGCCCGGCTGGGGGATCCAGCCAGGCTACCCGCGCGGTCAGCGCCCGTCGTCGCGCGCCCGGTGCTGTGTGCATGAGCGTACGATCGGGGCCATGCCAGCGCAGCGGGGCGCCGCGGAGTTCCTCCAGGTGCAGACCACCACCGACTCTCGCGCCGAGGCGGTCGAACTGGCGCAGGCCGCCGTCGAGGCCAGGCTGGCCGCGTGCGCTCAAGTGGCAGGCCCGCTTGCGAGCACATACTGGTGGGAGGATGGCATTGAGCGAGCCGAGGAATGGCTGATCATGCTGAAGCTGCCCGCCGATCGTTTCGGCGCCCTGGCCGAGTTCCTGACCGAGCGGCACAGTTATGACGAGCCGGAGATCATCGCCACCCCGATCGTCGCGGGCACCGCCGGGTACCTGGACTGGCTGCAGGAGGAGACCCGGCCTCAGTAACCAGCCGTCCACGGCGAACAGGCTGAGCGGAGGGCTGCCATGACCCGAAGCGCCATGACCGGGAGCGACAGTGCCGACCACGGCAACGCACAGCCTGCGGACCACGGGCTGTTCGGTCCAGCCTCGGTGACGTGGCGGCTGATGACCGAGCCGGTCATGTGGGTGGCGGGGGCGCGGGCGCTGTACCTCCAGGCGCTGCACCCGAGGGTGATGCAGGGAACGTGGCAGAACAGCGCGTTCGCCCGGTCAGGCGAGGCCTGGGGCCGCTTCGTCCGCACAATCGAGTTCGTCGAGACCCGCACGTACGGCACGCTGCCTGAGGTGGAGCGGGCCGGTCGGCGGCTGAGGCGCATTCACGCCTCGCTGACCGGCGTCGACGATGACGGCCGCACTTTCCGGCTGGACGAGCCCGAGCTACTGCTCTGGGTGCACTGTGCGGAGGTTTCCTCGCTGGCCGAGATCGCCCGGCGCTGCGGCATGGGTTTGCGGCCGGACGAACTGGACGGGTTCGTGGCCGAGCAGCGGCGCAGCGCGGCGGTAGTCGGGCTGGACCCGGCGCTCGCACCGGGCAGCATGACCGAGCTTGAGGCGTACTACCAGCGGATGCGGCCGGGCCTGCGGGCCTGCGCGGAGGCGAAGCGGGCCCTGCGGCTGTCGTTCACGCCCCGGCTGCCCCTGCCGCTCACGCCGCTGCGCCTGCTCGTCCCGCCGGTGAACACGCTGGCCTACGCGAGCCTGCCGGGCTGGGCCCGGCGCCTGTACGGGACGCCCGGCAGCCTGCTGACCGACGGCGCGGTAACGCTGGCGCTGCGCGCCGCCTACGAGGCCAGCACCAGGATCCCGCCCCGGCTGCTGTACGTGCCCGGCGCAGACGGCGCCCGGACGCACATGCGGGCGGCGGCTTAGCGGGCCCGTGAGCCGAGCTCGGGGGGCTACGGCACGTTCCAGGATGTGATAACCGGCTCTCCGTGCTCAAAGCCGAGCCTGCTGAGCGTGCCGGTGTCGAGCTGGAAATGGCGGCCCCCGGCCGCCTCCAGGCCGAGCCAGCGGGCGGTCAGCACCCGCAGGAAGTGACCGTGAGAGACCAGCGCGACATCGCCGATGGCGCACAGCGGGCGCGCGCGGGCGATGACGGCGTCAGCGCGCAATGCCACCTGCTCGACGGTCTCGCCGGGGTGCGCGGCATCTCCAGGTACGACCCCATCGCGCCACAGGTACCAGCCGGGTAGGTCCGCCCTGATGTCGTCCGTAGTGCGCCCCTCGTAGCCGCCGTAGTCCCACTCCCACAGGTCGGGGTCGACCTGTACCTCGGTCAGCCCGATCAGCTTGGCCGTGCGCAGGGCGCGACTGGCCGGGCTGGCGAAGGCGGCGACGATATGGCGTCCTCCGATGGCGGGCGCCAGCACTTTGGCGGCTGCGACCCCCGCCTCGGTCAGCGGGATATCGGTACGGCCGGTGTGCCGGCCGGCCTCGCTCCACTCGGTCTGCCCGTGCCTGATCAGCAGGAGTTCGCCCACTAGGGGACCCTAACAGGGCCGCGGCCAGCCGCTGCCCGGCCGTGGACTCAGTCTCGCTTGACTTTCAGTTGACAGTCGGGACAAGCATATGTAAGTTCTAGCTGACAGGTGAAACCGAGCTTGGGAGAGCAGGTCCTGACCAGCGAGACGGAGCTCCTCGCCGTGCTGACGGCCGTGGCCAATCCGCAGCGGATGCGGATCGTGGCCGAGCTGTCCGGCGGCCGCGTGCACGTCAGCGAGCTGGCCCGCAGGCTCGGAATGTCACGACCACTGCTGTACATGCACCTGGATCGGCTCGAGAAGGCCGAACTGGTGACCGGGCACCTAGAACTGTCTGAGGATGGGAAGGCCATGAAGTACTTCGAGCTGGCGCCCTTCGAGCTGAGGCTGACCGCCGAAACGATCACCGACGCGGTCCGCGCCGACGAGTCTGGCCGCGAGCCGGACGGCGAGCAGGGCAACGGGATGGCGGACGCGAAGGAGGGCGCGAAGTGAACACGGCTCACGTGCTGGCCGACGCCCCTGCCACCGTCAACCTCACCGCGATCTGGATTGTCATCCCGACCGTGTTCTTCGTCGCGGCCGCCGCCATTGTGTGGGCCTATTTCTGGCTCCAAGCACACCGCGCCGACGCGGTAGCGATGGCGGAGTACCGCAAGCTGGCGGAGGATGCCGTCGCCAACCAGCAGGAGTTGCGCGCCGAGCTGAGCAGGCTGACGGAGAAGGTGGCCGCGGTCGAGAAGCTCATGCGGGACGTGGGATGAGCGGGCGACCAATGCCTGGCCCGCCGGCCCGGCCCTCTAGCTAACACCAGGCCGCCGGATACGAGTGCCAGCTCGCGGCGGGAAAGTCAGCGAAAGCCCAAGCGACACCCAGGAGAGACAACCATGGATCCAGCGCGGCCTCCGGTGGTCCCCGCCGGTCAGCGAGACGACTGTCTCCTGACGCTGCGGCGCAACCCGGTCGGGCTCCTCGTGTCGGTCAGCCTCTGGCGCTCGGCCGGCTATCTGCTCGGCTACCTGCTGGTGGGCGGCGTGCTGTTCGCGGTCGCGCTGACCAGCATCACCGCCGTCATCGCCGCGAGCATCACGGTCGTCGCCGTCCCGCTGCTGATCGCGGCCGCTTACGCCATTCGCGGCTGTGCTGAGCTGGAGCGGGCCCGGCTCCGGCTTGCGTTCGCCGAGCCGGTCCGTGGCTACTACCGCCCCGCAGACCGCCGCGGCCTGTGGCGGCAGGCCATGGCCCGGTGGGGGGAGGGCAGCACCTGGCGTGATCTTACCTACGTGATCGGCCTGTGGCCGGTGCTGTTCACGCTGGACACGGTCGTGCTGAGCGTCTGGCTGGCGTTCCTGGCCGGGATCACGCTGCCCCTGTGGTACTCGCATGCCCGAGACATATGCGTGGGAGTCTGCACGGCGCAGAACGTGCCGGGCGCCCTGTTCGGCTACTTCCCCCACGGGCCGCACGGGTCGGGGCATCACGGGCTGTACGCCGGCTCGCTGCCGAGTGCGCTGCTGGCGGCCGCTTTGTGCGCGTTCTTGTTCCTGTTGTTCAACTATGTCCTCATCGCTGCCGCACGACTGCAGGCAACGGTCGCCAGGGCCATCCTCCGACGGTCCTTCGACCCGCTTGCCCCGGCCAGGGCGGTGCTGGCCGGCCCAAGGCCGCTGGGTCCGCTCGTCCAGACCGACCGGCCACGGCCGGCCGGGTCAGGGAACGGCGCCTTGTCCCCCTAGCAAGGCGCGCCCGCCCGCGAGTGCCAGCTCGCGGGCGGGGCCACACCACGACTAGTCACACGACACCCAGGAGAGGTCACCATGCGCCAATCGCAGAGTTCAGTATTGCCTCCGGCGGGCAGGCACAGCCCGCGCACCGCCCAAAACCCATCGCACAACACCAGAAATCCGCCACTGGTCGAGCGCGTCGCCGGCTGGAGCGCGAGGCACCGCAAAACTGCAGTTTTCGGCTGGCTTGCCCTGGTCGCGATCATCTTCGTGATTGGCCAGAGCGTTTCCGCCAAGAACGTCACCCAGTATGACCCCGGCCAGTCCGGCGTGGCCGAGCGCGCACTAGCCCGGCTGAACGACAACGGGCCGCCGCCGGCCGAGGACGTGCTCATCCAGGCTCGCAGTAGCGGCACGTTCCGCACCGACGTGCAACTGCGCCAGGCCACCCGGCAGGTGGTCTCCGCACTGAGCAGGCTGCCCCGGTCGGCCGCGAGCGACATCCGCTCGCCGTTCAGCCCGGGCGGTGGCTCGCTGATCTCGGCCGACGACCGGTCGGTCCTCGTTACCTTCAACGTCACAGGGGCTAACGAGGACCAGGCGGTGGTGCCTGCCCTGAACGCGGTCGCAGCGGTCCAGGGCAGGTTCCCGAGCCTGCGGATTGCCGAGGCCGGCGACGCGAGCGAGGACCGGGCGGGCAACGCGCTGCTGAGCAGCGACTTCCGGCAGGCCGAGTCCACTTCCCTGCCGATCACGCTGGTGCTCCTGGTCTGCGTGTTCGGCGCGCTGATCGCCGCAGGGATCCCGATCGTGCTGGCGCTCACCGCAGTGATCTCGGCCATCTCGCTGACCTCGGTGATCGGCCAGTGGCTGCCGACCGGCACGAGCACGTCGGAGGTCGTGCTGATCATCGGCATGGCCGTCGGCATCGACTACACCCTGTTCTACCTGCGCCGGGAGCGGGAGGAACGCGCCCGCGGTGCCAGCACGCACGAGGCGCTGACGATCGCGGCGAGGACCTCGGGCCGGGCGATCGTGGTCTCCGGGCTGACCGTGATGATCGCGCTGGCCGGGCTGTTCCTGACCGGGTACTCCGTGTTCACGGGGATCGGGCTCGGCACGATCGCGGTCGTGGGGGCCACCGTCCTCGGCTCGCTGACGTTCCTGCCCGCGCTGCTGTCCTGGCTG
The DNA here is from genome assembly GCA_030045215.1 of Streptosporangiaceae bacterium. The sequence goes on from JASIBJ010000060.1 coordinate 16,969, forward strand.
GGTCCGTGGACCGACCGCGGCAAGATCCCCTTCCTCGGACGCCGCCGGACCGCATCCCGGCCGTCCCGGCTGTGGTCCGCCGTGGTGCGACGCGTTGTGCGCCGCCCGGCGGCCTGGGGCGCCGTCGCCGCGATCGCCATGCTGGCGCTGGCCGCGCCGGCCCTCGGGATGCGGCTAGGCAGCGCGCCGGACGGCGGGTTCCCTGGCAATGTGCCGGTCGCGCAGACCGCGGACCGGATCGAGGCGGCCTTCCCCGAGGCACCCTCGCCGGCCCAGGTCGTCGTCACCGGCCAGGCCCTGCACGGCCGGGCCATGATGAGTGCGGTGTCCGCGGTGCAGCGGTCCGCGACTGCGACCGGTCCCATCCGCCCGCCGGTGACCGCCTCCTTCATCGCGGGCGGCCGAGCGCTGATCGTCAACGTTCCCCTGCAAGGCAACGGAACGAATGCGGCGTCCGATGCCGCGCTGCTCGACCTGCGCGATCACGTGCTCCCGTCCACCGTCGGCAAGGTCAGCGGGGTCACCTGGGCGGTCAGCGGGGTCACGGCCAGCAACTACGACGACATCGCGGACCTGCATTCGCGAACCCCGCTGGTGCTCGCGGTCGTGGCCGTAGTCGCGTTCGTCCTGCTGCTTGTGGCGTTCCGGTCGATCACGATCCCGCTGGTGTCGATCGGGCTGAACCTGCTGTCAGTGGGGGCGGCCTTCGGGATCGTCACGCTGATCTTCCAGGACGGCAGGCTGCAAGGTCTGCTCGGGTACACCGGGTTCGGCGCGATCGAGTCGTGGGTGCCGCTGTTCGTCTTCGTGTTCCTGTTCGGGATGAGCATGGACTATCACGTGTTCATCCTGAGCCGGATCCGCGAGTTGCGTTCCCGCGGCGCCGTCACCAAGGACGCGATCGTCGGCGGCATCGCCAGCAGCTCCGGGGTTGTGACCAGCGCAGCGGTGATCATGGTGGCGGTGTTCTCGATCTTGGCCACGCTGTCGATCATCCAGCTCAAGATGCTGGGCGTCGGCCTGGCCGCGGCCGTGCTCATCGACGCCACTGTGGTCA
>JASIBJ010000624.1 GCA_030045215.1 Streptosporangiaceae bacterium
CCCTTTCCAGTGCCGCGCTGCTGATCTCGTCTCCGGCCACCAGCAGCAGGTCCACGTCGCTGCGATCCGGTGTCCAGCCGCCGAGCACCGCCGACCCGTGCACGTAGACGGCGAGCAGTTGGTCGCCGGCAGCCGCGACTACCGCGCCCGTGACGAGCCTGGCATACGCCACCACGCTGGCCGGGATCCTCATGCGATGACGGCGACGTACCGCCAGTCGAGCACGTCCCGCGGCTCGGGCCCGTCGGCCTGCACCAGGGAGCGCAGGTGGACCAGGCCGCCGCCGTTTCCGAGCGGATCGACCTCCTCGACCGTGATCGTGCTGCGCAGGGTGTCGCCCTCGCGGACGGGGCCGAGATGGTCGCAGCCGTGCCAGCCCGCCACGGTGGCGATCGAGGGCAGCGTCCGGGTCGCCTGGGCCAGCGCCAGGCCGATGACGTGCCCGCCGTAGACCAGGCGCTCGCCGCCGGCCGCCTCGGCGTCATGGTGAACGGCGGCGATGTTGAGGGTGAGCCGCGCCAGCTCGGGAGCGCTCGTGACGACATCGCCGCCTGCGACCGGCCAGGTCTGCCCGGCGCGCAAGTCCGCGAGCCGCGGCCCGGCGACCTGGCGGGCGAATGTGTGCAGCCGCCAGTCGCTGACCAGCTGACCGAGATCCTCGGCGCGGATCGGCTCGCCGACTGCGTCCAGGTCATCGGCATGCCCGGTCTGGGCCGCGGGGTCGCGGAGCGGCAGCATCGCGCACCGCCAGAAGTCCAGCACCGGCTGATCGTCCTGGTCGCTCGTCGTGATCCGCAGCACCGCGAGGCCGGTCGGCCGGCGCCCTTCCCGCGGCCGGTTCTGCCGCAGCGCCTCGATCCGCGTGCACGTCCGCAGCGTGTCCATGTAGCGGGGGGTGCGGCGGAACGCGAGCCCGCGGTAGAACAGGTTGGCCTTGACGTGCTGGGTGACCACGGTGGACTGACCGATCGCGATGTCCCAGACCAGGCCGGGAGAAACCAGCGCCACGCCGCCGGTCACCTGCCGGCACAGCGGGCCGTCCAGGGTCAGCGCGAGCCGCTCCCCCGTGATCAACTGGCGGGCCGCGGCCAGGCCAGGCCGGAGCGTCACGCCGGGCGCGCCGGCGAACTCCTGCCCGACGGCCAGCTCATCGAAATACGGGCCTTCAACTGCGGGAGACGGCACCGGCGGCCCTCCTACGGCCACAGCGTTCCAGGTCAGCGGGTTTAACTAACATTAGGACCGTAACGGGGCCGGTCCGGCCGGGAGGAGCAACGTCGTGACGGGTCTTTCGGCCGAGGAGCAGGACGTCGTCGCGACGGTCCGCGAGTTCGTCGACCGCGACGTCCGGCCGGTGGCACGAGAGCTTGACCACGCCAACGAGTATCCCGAGAAGCTGATCGCCCAGATGAAGGCCCTCGGAATATTCGGGCTGGCGATCCCGCCTCCGTACGGCGAGGCGCCGGTCTCGACGCCGTGTTATGCGGAGGTCACGGCCGAGCTTGCGCGCGGCTGGATGAGCCTGGCCGGGGCGATGGGCGGCCACACCGTGGTGTCCAAGCTGCTGCTCCAGTTCGGCACCGACCAGCAGAAGCAGCGGTACCTGCCGCGGATGGCGACGGGCGAGGTCCGGGCCACGATGGCGCTGACCGAGCCGGGCGGCGGCTCTGACCTGCAGGCGATGACCACGATCGCGCGGCCGCTGCCGGGCGGCGGCTACCTGGTCAACGGGGCGAAGATGTGGATCACCAACGCCCGCCGCTCCCAGCTGATCGCGCTGCTGTGCAAGACCGACCCCGATGCCAGACCCAGGCACCAGGGCATCAGCATCCTGCTGGTCGAGCCCGGTGACGGGCTGGTGGTTTCGCGTGACCTCCCCAAGCTCGGCTACAAGGGCGTGGAGAGCTGCGAGCTGTCGTTCACCGACTATGCCGCCCCGGCGGACTCGCTGCTCGGCGGCGCGCCTGGCCGCGGGTTCGCCCAGATGATGAAGGGGCTGGAGATCGGCCGCATCCAGGTGGCCTCCCGCGCGGTCGGAGTCGCGCAGGCGGCCTTCGACGACGCGCTCCGCTATGCGCAGGAGCGCGAGAGTTTCGGCGTCCCGATCTGGAAGCACCAGCAGATCGGCGGCTACCTGGCCGACATGGCGACAAAGCTCACGGCCTCACGCCAGCTCGTCCGGTTCGCCGCCGAGCGGTACGACGCGGGCGAGCGGTGCGACATGGAGGCCGGGATGGCCAAGCTCTTCGCGTCCGAGGCGGCCATGGAGATCGCGCTGAACGCGGTCAGGATCCACGGCGGTTACGGCTACTCGACCGAGTTCGACGTGGAGCGCTACTTCAGGGACGCGCCGCTGATGATCGTGGGCGAGGGCACGAACGAGATCCAGCGGAACGTGATCGCCGCGCAGCTGGTCTCCCGCGGCGGCCTGGACTAACCGGCGGCCTGGACTAACCGGCGGCCAGCCTCATGGTGCCGCTGCCCACGATCGCGGCCCTGCCGCCCACGACGACCTCGGTGAGCTCGCCGCCTTCCTTGCAGGCGGTGGCGGTCAGCTCGCTGGGACGGCCCAT
>JASIBJ010000625.1 GCA_030045215.1 Streptosporangiaceae bacterium
CAGGCCAGCCAGCCGGCCCAGAACTGCCGGACTTCATCCGGCTCGGCGACGGTGACGGGCAGGAAATCTGGCTCGATGAGGACGAGGGCGCCGCCCGGCCGCGCGCTCGCTACCAGGTTCGCCGCGGCCACCGCCGGGTCGGCGAGATGATGCAGCACCGCGCGGCAGGTCACCAGGTCAAAGTTGGCTGGCTGCACCGGTCCGGCCGTGATGTCAGCCAGCCTCAGTTCGAGTGCCGGCACGCGCGCGTCGGCCAGCGACAGGTCGAGATCAACCGCCACGGCCCGACCCGGCGGCCCGACCTGCGCGGCCAGCCAGGCCGACATGGAGCCGTTGCCGCAGCCCGCCTCGAGAGTTCGCGCTCCCGGCTCGACGCCAGCTCGCTCAAGGTGCCGGCGGTGCATCGGGTCGAGTAGCCGCGACATGAGCGCCAGCCGCTCGCGTTCGCCTTCCTGGTGATGATCCAGGACGTACTCCGACACGATCCTCCAGCCAGCAGGGGTGCCGCGAGTTAGACCGGCTCGCGCCAGAGCTTGATGGTGCCGATGATGAGCACGACCAGCGCGGGCAGGAAGAACACCGCATATTGCAGGCCGGACTGGCCGATCGCGCCGATCGTGCCGGCGAGGAGCACCGCTATCCCGGCGACGCCGGCCAGCCTGGCGATGCGCGCGGGAGCCCACGCCGCAGCCGCGGCCAGCAGCACCGGCGCGATGGCGAGCAACAGCGGGTCCCACGTCGCGGGAACTGGATCCGACGAGCGCGTAAGTGAGGAGATGGCGAGGAGCTGAGCCGCGCCCGCTAGGAGCAGGGCACCTCGCCGCCACGGCCAACTCGGGACCGTCGAACGCTTTGCTACCCGTGGAGAAATGATCAGAGGGGACGTGCTCTCACTGGGCACAGTAGCTTGCGTCGTCATCGCGACTCCTGGATACCTGCGCGGATATGACGCCGACCAGGCTTCCCGGCTCACCTATTTGTGATCTTAGACTTCGACCGTCCGGCTGCCAATAGGGGCCCGGCTAGGTGCCGCTTCTGGTGCAGCGGTGGCCTTCATGCGCCGCTATTCCCTCGTATCAGGTGAATTTCTACAATCAGCAGCAACCCGGTCGATCATGGCCGGGCAAGCCCGACAGCGATGGCGACTTGGCCCGAGCATGCCGGCCGTTAGCTCGTTGCTGACAGCGCGGACGGCGAGGCTACTCGCGGTCAGCGGCGGTCTGTCAGCGACGACCCCGCCGAGCCCGGTGTGACCAGGCCCGACTCGTAGGCGATCACGACTGCCTGCGTCCGGTCGCGCAGCCTGAGCTTGTGCAGAACCCGGCTGACGTGCGTCTTGACGGTCTCCTCGGTAACGACGAGCCGGCCGGCAATCTCCGGATTGGACAGCCCCTCGGCGAGCAGCCGGAGCACCTCGGTCTCGCGTGGCGTGAGGTCGGCGAGGACCGGAGCCGCCAGCGTCGCCCGCTGCGGCCGGAGCCGGGCGAACTCGCCAATGAGCCGGCGGGTGATGGCGGGCGCCAGCAGCGCCTCTCCGGACGCAACCACCCGGACCGCGTCGAAGAGCCGTTCGGCCGTGACGTCCTTGAGCAGGAAGCCACTGGCTCCGGCGCGCAGCGCTTCGTAGACATACTCGTCGAGGTCAAAAGTGGTCAGGATAATGACCCGGGGGCACGGCTCGCCGCCCGCGCACAGCTGCCGAGTGGCCTCGATCCCGTTGGTGCCCGGCATCCGGACGTCCATCAGGACGACGTCGGGGCGCAGCTCACGGCACAGCCGCACCGCCTCCGCGCCGTCTGAGGCAGTGCCGAGCACCGTGAAGTCCGGCTGAGTATCGAGCAGCGCGGCGAATCCGGCGCGGACCACCTGATGGTCGTCCGCCACCACGACACTCACCGCCTCCCCTGGCTCGCTCACGCTACGTACTCCTCGGGTTTGGCCGGCAGCGTCGCCTGCACGAGGAAGCCACCACCCGGAGCGGCGCCCGCGCTCAGCTCGCCGCCAACGGCCGCCGCCCGCTCGCGCATGCCAAGCAGGCCATGTCCCGATCCCGCCCGGTCCCCGACCGCCGGGAACGGGCCGGGTCCGTTGTCACGGACCCGCAGGTGCAGAGCCTCGTCGGTGAACTGGAGTTCCACGTCCACGGCCGCGCCCGGCGCGTGCCGCCTGGCGTTTGTGAGAGCCTCCTGCACGATGCGGTACGCGGCGAGTTCGACGCCGGGGTCCAGGGCGGTGAGCCAGCCGGAGACGATCAGCCGGGCGCTGATTCCCGACGCGTCCCTGGCCTCGTCGAGCAGCTCGTTGAGCTGGGCCAGGCCGGGCTGCGGCTGGAGGTCCGCGCCGTCGGGCTCGTCGGTGTCTTCACGGAGCACCCCGAGCAGCCGTCGCATCTCGGTCAGCGCCGCCCTGGCCGTATCGCCGATCGCCAGCAGCCGCTGCGCCCCGGCGGCCGGCATGCCCGGCGTCGCCAGCCTGGCCGTCTCGGCCTGGACGGCGATCATCGAGATATGGTGCGCGACGACGTCGTGCAGCTCGCGGGAAATGCGGGCCCGCTCGCCGCGGGCGGTGTGCTCGAGCAGGGTGTCGGCGATGGCCTCGCGGGCAGCGGAGTGCTGCCTGGCCAGGCTGCGGGACTGGCGGGCAGCTCCGGCACACGCCACCGCAGGGCCGAGCGAGGCCGCCACGATCGCCAGGACGACCTGCGCGGGGGCTGGCCACGGCGGCGAGGCCGCGGCCGGCTGCTGCACGGCGACGACCAGCCCGAGTATGAGGAACGGCACGGCGAGGACCGCGGCCAGCAACTGCGGGCCGCGACGGCCGAGCCGGTACATCATGATCACCTGGGCCGCGAGGCCGGCCACCGTGAGGACGTGAAAGGCCGCGAGCGACAGCAGGTTGGCGGCGCAGATCGCGAGACCCGCGCCGACAGGCTGATCCCAGCCGAATCCGAGCGGGAGCGTAGCGACCAGGCTCGGCACGATCAGTATCACGGCGGCCAGCAGCCCACCTGCGTGCGCCAGGGTGCCGCCCGCGGTCAGCGCCGCCCAGACCGCCTGAGCCACCGCCAGGATGGCCAGGACCGCGGCGGCCGCGACCGGGGACGGCGGGTAAGCGCCGACGCGCCGGGCGGTCGCGGCGCAGCCGTTCAGCCAGTCCGCTCGGGGTCGCATACCTCATTGTGACCGGGATGTGGCGCCGGGGCGTCCCCCGTGACATTCAGCTTGCGGTCCCCCGTGCGAGGGATGCTGGCGGTCCCTGGGCGAACCGAGGCCAGCGTGACTGGCTGCGCTGCGTCCGCAGGCAGATCACGGCGACGCTCGCTGCTGGCGCCCCGGCGCCGCCCAGCGGCGCCCGGACGGGCTCGGAGTCGTAGCGTAAGAGCCGTGACAGCCGCGCTGAGTTCTGCTGACCGGTGTGCGCCAGTTCGCGCTGGTGATCGTGATCCCTGCATGCTTGTCCGAGCGAACCGTGATTGAGGAGCTCGCCCGCGATCGCCTCGGATTCGCGCAGCTTCGTCCGGGCCAACTGCGCGCGGTCCAGGCGCTCGCCGGTGACCGTGACGTGCTTGCCGTGCTGCCCACCGGCGGCGGGAAATCGGCAATCTATGAGCTGGCCGGGATGTTGCGGGCAGGACCGACGATCGTGGTGTCGCCTCTCATTGCGCTGCAGGATGATCAACTCGCGCACTTGCGCGCGAGCGGCCTGTCGGCGATCGTCCTCAACTCGCAGCAGTCGCCCGGCATGCACGCCGCGGCGCTGCTCGCCTCGTGCGACTCGAATACGTTCGTCTTCCTGGCCCCGGAGCAGCTGGCCATTCCGGAGACCCGGGAGACGCTCACGCGCGCACGACCGGGCCTCTTTGCCGTAGACGAAGCGCACCTGATCAGCCAGTGGGGTCACGATTTCAGGCCCGACTACATGATGCTCGGCGCGCAGAGCGAGGCGGTAGGCGCGCCGGTCCGCCTGGCCCTGACAGCAACCGCCGCGCCGCCGGTACGCACGGAAATCATCCGGCGGCTCGGCCTGCGTAATCCGGAGGTCGTGATCGGCGACTTCGACCGGCCGCACCTCCACCTGTCAGCCCAGCACGTTTTCACCGTCGCCGACAAGGAGCGCGAACTCGTCCGCGCCGCCGCGGGTCTGCAAGGTCCTGGGATTGTCTATGCCGCGACGCATGCCAGCGCGCAGCAGGCGCACGACGCACTGGCGTCCGCAGGTCAGCAGGTGCGGCTCTATCACGCCGGCCTCGGCGGCCGGGAGCGGCACGACGCGATGACGGCGTTCCTGGACGGGTCGGCCCGCATCATGACCGCCACGGTCGCGTTCGGAATGGGGATCGACAAGGCCGACGTCCGGTGGCTTGTGCACTATGACCCGCCGCCCTCGCTCGACTCGTACTACCAGGAGATCGGACGGGCCGGCCGGGACGGCGCGCCATCGCAGGTGCGACTGCTCTACCGGTATGAGGACTTCGACACGGCACGTCACCTGATCGAGCGGGGAATACCCGGCGGCACGGTGGCACGCGTAGCGGCTGCCTTGGCCGTCGGCGAGCCGATCGAGCACGGCAGGCGAGAGCAGACCGCTGCTCTGAGTCGGCTGGCCGACCTGGGCGCGGCAACCTGGCAGGTCGACGGTAACGTCAGCTGGTCGGGCCGGATGAGCGTCGAGGCGGCGCTCACGGCATCGGAGGCGGAAACAGACCGCGAGCGGGAGATCGAACGCACGCGACTCACGATGATGCGGCGCTACGCGGATCACACCGGGTGCCGGCGTTCGTTCCTGCTCAGCTACTTCGGGCAGGACTACCCCGGCCCCTGCGGGAACTGCGACAACGACGCCACGCTCGCTGACTCATCGCGAGCGGACGTGCCGTTCGCCGTGGGCGCGCGCGTCGTGAGCGAGCGGTGGGGCAACGGCTCGGTGCAGCGCTACGACGGGGACCACGTGACGGTCCTGTTCGACGAGCATGGCTACCGCGAGCTTTATGTCCCCGCCGTACTCGACCGCGGCCTTCTGCGGCCCGCCTAGCGCGAGCTCCGTCACCCGCAGGCGAGCGCGCGTTCCATCTCATCGGCGAGGCGCGGATTGTGGTAGGCGCCCGGCGCCCGAAGCGCTTGGATTACCCGCCGCTGGGTCTCGGGGTCCTTGTCCTGGCTCATCTTGTCCTTGCAGTCGAAGCGCGTGATCGGCAGCCTGATGCCGACCGTGCCTCTGGCCACCGGGGCTGCCCACTCGAGGTCGAGCAGCATCGGATGCTCGACGCGGCCCTCGAAATGCTGCACCAGCCGCGCCAGGGTGCGGAGGTTGGTCTTCTGGTCAAGGATCTCGGGAACCCCGTAGCAGTGGGCTGTGATGAAGTTCCAGGTCGGCGCGCGGGTCGCTCCGGGCGCGTACCAGCTTGGGGAGATGTACCCGTGCACGCCCTGGACGATGAGCATGATCTCGCGTTCTCCAAAGCCGTGGAGCTGGTCATCGGGCCGGCCCACGTGCGTGAACACGGCCAGCCCGTCGCAGTCCTCGTCAAGCAACACGGGATAATGGGAGGCCACGAGCCCGTCGCCGTGGCAACTGACCAGGATGCCCCAAGGGTTCTCCCTGATCAGCTTCCGGACGACCTCGGGATCATCGACGAAGTGATGCGGGTTATGGCGCACGAGCGTCTCCTCTGGATCGAAGACGCCCTTTCAGCGGTCCGGGGAGCCGAGCGTGGCGGAAGTCATCCGTTGCAGCGTCCCTCGCGCTCGCTGCCTAGGGTACCGCGGGACGGATGTTCCGGCCATCGCGATGTCCCTGGCTGCTGCGCGTGCACCCGCTCTAGCTGCGGCCAGGCTACCCCGGCTCCCGGTCAGGACCGCCGGCCGGCGATACGCAACGATGTGCGGATGGAAGTGAAACGGGGGGACGGCGGTGTCATCGCGGTCGAGGTCGTGGGTGAACAAGAGGCCACACCGGTTCTCGTCTGCCACGGCCTGGCCGATTCGCGGCTGTCCGCACAGTGGCTTCGGGGGTCGGCGGACGAGCTGGGCCTGCGCATGATCGCCCCCGACCGACCCGGCACGGGAGGCACCGACCGTCGCCGGCTGAGCCAGGTCGCCGACTGGGCCGAGGACGCGACGCTGATACTGGACACGCTGCGGATCGACTCGGCGTCGGTGCTCGGCATCTCCGGCGGCGGGCCGTTCGCGGCCGCCTGCGCCGCCCAGCTTCCCGGCCGGGTTCGCAGCCTGATGCTCGTCGGCGCTCTCGGCCGGCCTGACTGGCCCACCCGCGGGATGGCACCGGGAGAGCAGCTGTCCCTGACCGTGGCCAGGCGCGCCCCCGAATTCGGCGGCTGGTCACTCGACCGCCTGGCCGGGCTGGCGCGCCGCTGGCCACAGGCATTCCTTCGCCTGGCGGCAACCGCGCAGCCTGAGGCCGACATCCGCGCCCTCCAGAACCCCGGCATGCGCGAGTCATTCCTCACCAGCTATATCGAGGCCTTCCGAGGCGGCAGTTTCGGAGTGGCGCAAGACCTGCGGGTGCTCACCCGGCCGTGGGGTTTCGACCTGAGCGCCATCAAGGCGCCGACGTGGGTACGGCACGGCGAGGTTGACAGCACCGTTCCGGTCCAGCACGCCCGCCTGTATGCCGAGGCGATACCGGGTGCGCAGCTTCAGGTCTACCCCGGCCACGGGCACTTCTCGATCCTCAGCCGCCCGCTGGAGATACTGGCCCCGCTCGCCGGATAAAGCCGCGGCTGCGGTCCGCCCGCGGGATTGGGCGAGGCGGCCGTTAGCGGTACTGTTCGGGCATGTTGGCCGGGCCGCGTCTGCGTCAGGTTGCGCTCGTCGCTTCCGAGTGCGAGGAAACAGCCAGGCAGTTGCGTGAGGCCTTCGGCTGGGCCGAGCCGTTCCGCGATCCGGGCGTCGGCCGGTTCGGGCTGACCAACGCGGTGTTCGCCGCGGGCGACACGTTCGTCGAAGTCGTGACGCCAGTGGAGCCAGCCACGACCGCAGGCCGCTACCTGGAGCGCCGCGGCGGCGATAGCGGGTACATGGCGATCTTCCAGGTACCGGATCTGGCCAGCGCGCGTCAGCGGGTCGCTGCGGCCGGCGTCCGCGTGGTCTGGACGGCCGATCTTGCCGACATCGCGGGTACTCACCTGCACCCCAAGGACGTGCCGGGGGCGATCGTGTCGCTGGACTGGGCCGACCCGCCCCAGTCCTGGCGGTGGGCAGGACCGGACTGGACCGGGCACGCCCCGCCCCATCGCGCCGGGGGCTTGTCCGGGCTGACGATTGAGGTCAGCGATCCGGCCGAGGCCGCTGCCCGCTGGGCCGCGGTGCTCGGGCTGGACGTCACCGACGACGGCGGCACCGCCGTCATCGCCCTCGAGGACGCCGCGCAGGACCTCCGGTTCGTGCCCGCCGCCGCGGGCCACGGCGAGGGCATTACCGAGGTTCGGCTGACCACGGAAGACGCGATGCCGGGAGCGCAGATCGCGAGGGTGCGCTTCGTTCCCTCCCGTAAACCTTCTGCGGGGCGTGTGACATGACGCGGCTGGACACGGGCACCCAGGACCTGCTCGCGGACGTCGACGACGGTGTCGCGGTCCTGACCATGAACCGGCCGGACCGGCGCAATGCGATGTCCGAGGCCATGATGGCCGCGATGGAGCGGGTCCTGCGCGAAGTCGAAGCCGACGACGCGGTCGGCTGCGTGATGCTCACCGGAGCCAGCGGGGCGTTCTGCGCGGGCGGCGACGTCAAGGCCATGGCGGAGCGGTCGGCCGCCGACCGGGCCCAGAGCCTCGACGCCGCTGTGCACCGGCAGCGGCTGCGGCAGCGGGCTACCAGCGGCCGGCTGTGGCAGATGCCCAAGCCCACGATCGCCGCGATCGGAGGGCCCGCCGCGGGCGCAGGACTGTCCCTCGCGCTCGCCTGCGACCTGCGGTACGCGGTCGAGGGCGCGGTGCTCACCACCGCGTTCGCGAAGGTCGGTTTCTCCGGCGACTACGGCGGGACGTGGTTCCTGACCCGGCTGGTGGGCAGCGCCAAGGCCAGGGAACTGTACTACTTCTCCGAGCGGCTGTCGGCCGCCGACGCCGAGCGCCTGGGCATTGTCAACGCCGTGTTCCCCGAGGCCTCGTTCGAGGTTGAGGTGAGGCAGCGCGCCCGGCGCCTGGCCCACGGTCCGCGGCTGGCGTACCGCTACATGAAGGAGAACCTCAACCGGGCCGTGAACGGCGAACTCGGCGAGTGCATGGACCTCGAGGTCACTCACCACCTGCGCACCGGGCTGACGGAGGACCATCGCGAGGCCGCGGCGGCGTTCGTGGAGCGGCGCGAGCCGCGTTTCTCCGGCCGCTGACCCCTGCGGGCAGCCGAA
>JASIBJ010000626.1 GCA_030045215.1 Streptosporangiaceae bacterium
GGAGGTTCTCCAGTACCGACAGTGGCACCGTCTGCCGCACTGGGTCCGCGCGCAGGTGCGCCGTCGCGGCCAGTTCGAACTCGTCCAGGTTGTCCGTCAGCTGCCAGGTCATGCCCCATCTTGGCGAGACCGGCTGTCCCAGCGCACCGGAATATCCGGCTGAGTATCCAGAGACGTTCCGAGCAGTAATCGCCGCCGGAGGCGGCGAGGGGGGTACGGGCGGTCGTCCCCCCGAGCCAGCAGCAGCGGGGGGTACGGGGGGTCGTCCCCCCGAGCCAGCAGCTGCGGGGGGTACGGGGGGTCGTCCCCCCGAGCCAGCAGCAGCGGGCGTCGGGACAGTGCGGCTGTTCGGCCGTCACCGCGGATGACAGACCGTAGGTCACGGGAAACCCGACCTCAAGACGGGCACACGTCGTTAATGGCCGAAGCCGCAAGACTCCGGCTGCGGCACGAAGCTGACGAGCGCAGCTGCGCTGACTGAGGTCAGGCTGACGTGCTGGTCAGATCGTCGGCGTCGTAGTCGCCGACGTCATCGGCATCCCAGTCTTCGTCATCACCGTCGTCGTCTTCTGAGTCATCGTCCTCGGAGTAGCTGTCGCCGAGGTCTGCGTAGGCGGAATCCTCGTCGTGCTGATCCGTGCCGACGCCCAGCTCAGCCCGCAGCCGGTCAAGATCGGTGCCGCCACCGCTGTACTTAAGCTGACGTGCCACCTTGACCTGCTTGGCCTTGGCTCGGCCGCGCCCCATTGGCTCGACCCCCTCTAACGTATGGAACCCGACGGGGTTCCTGGTCACCGCACTCTAGGTTTTGTCAGTTACCACGCCAATGCTCGCGGTTTCGTGCACACAAAGCGGACCCGTCGCGGCTCCGCCTCCGGGAGTGCGACGCGCTCGCCTTGACGTCCAGGTACAACCGTACCTGCTTTAGGCTGCAGGCGCCTCCGCTGAGGCTGGAGAAAGTGATCAGCTGCCCAGGTATATGCCCCTCAGCCTGCCGACCTCGGCGATCCGGCGCTCGGCCAGCCGGTCAGCAGCCACCGCGGGTGGTACGCCGTCCTTGTCGGCAAGTGCCAGGATCTGCCGGGTAGTTCCAAATATCTGCTCGGCCCTCGCCTTGGCCCGCTCGAAGCTAAAGCCGTGCAGCTCGTCGGCGACCTGAATCACGCCGCCGGAATTCACCAGGTAGTCAGGCGCGTACACGATCCCGTGATCGGCCAGCTGCTTCTCCACGCCTGGGTGGGCGAGCTGGTTGTTGGCGCCCCCGCAGATGATCCTGGCCCCGAGCGCCCTGACCGTGTCATCGTCGACGGCACCGCCAAGCGCGCACGGCGAATAGACGTCGAGCTGGCAGGCAAGCAGCTCCTCGCGGGTCGGTGCGACGGTCACCTCGGGGTGCTTGGCTCGTACCCGCTCGCTCGCGGTGAGGCTGGTGTCGAAGATCACGACTTCCGCTCCATCACCGATGAGGTGGTCAACGAGGCGATGCCCGACCTTGCCGACTCCCTCGACGGCCACCGTCCGGCCCGCGAGACTGGTACTACCCCAGACGTGCTCGGCCGCCGCTCGCATGCCCTGGAACACGCCGAACGCGGTAAGCACGGAAGAGTCACCAGCCCCGCCGTTCGGGACCGTCCGGCCGGTGACGTGCGAGCTCTCCCTGGCGACGATGTCCATGTCCTCGCTGTAGGTGCCGATGTCGCACGCCGTGATGTAACGGCCGTTCAGCGACTCGACGAACCTGCCGTAGGCACGCAGCAGGGCCTCGGACTTCAGCTGCTCCGGATCGCCGATGATCACGGCCTTGCCCCCGCCGAGGTCAAGCCCGGCCAGCGCGTTCTTGTAGGCCATGGCCCTGGACAGGTTCAGCACGTCGGCGAGTGCGGCGTGCTCGTCCTTATACGGGTAGAACCGAGTCCCGCCGAGCGCGGGACCGAGTGCGGTCGAGTAGATGGCGATGATCGCCTGCAGGCCAGACGGCGGGTCCTGGCAGAACACAACTTGCTCATGCCCTGATCCCGCCCCGAACACAGTGGTCACGTCGGTGGGCTCCTGCAATCTGCCCGCGTCTTCGTTGCCGCGGGATCGCTCACCAGCCTATAGCGGGCCGTTCCCTGTTGTTTCCCCCGTGGCCCTGAGATGTCCTGCATAGCTTGGGCTACCTACGCGTAAGACTATGCCCAGACGGGTACGGCATGTCACGATTAGTCGTGTCGCCAGTTTGGGGGGAGAAGTGCCGACATTATCGGTACTCCAGCTGCGGCTTGCGGGCCGGCAGGTGCCGGTTAGCCCGCCGAGCTTGGGGACAGCCCGTTACTGACGGGTGAAAAGTTCCCGAAGCCGATTATCTGGTCGCAGTTCGGGGATTAATACAGCACTCGGGCTGGTTGGACGAAAACAACACAGTTCGAACGCATCCGGCCATCCCGCCCGGTACGCGGGAGGGTCGCAGAGGGATCCGGTCAGTCCGTGGTTACGGACCGCGACCGGAGAGGAGGGGGTGCCGTGCAGTCGCAGCTGTG
>JASIBJ010000627.1 GCA_030045215.1 Streptosporangiaceae bacterium
ACTTCACGGTGCCCTGAGGCATGTGCCTTCTCCTACTGGGTGATCTCCGGGATCCACGGACGAGGATCCTGGGTCGCCACGACATCGTGCTCGTCATCCGGCCGATACATTGGCCGGACCCGGTGGCACGCGCCGCGTACGCAAAATACGAATGCAACCACGTCTATCAAACACCATCGGGCCCGTGAGGGTGTCACGGTCCGGCCGACTTAGCGGAGAACCTCGGTTACGCCGCGACCGTGGTCGGGCATTTTCCCTTTGCTCACCTGCAACTTCGCCTCGTACCGGCCTCGCGGACCGCGGGAAAAGATGAGTTGCGATAGCCGCGGGCCCATCACCCTGCATGCCCCTTGACGAAATGCTGAGTACATGCGATATGCGCTTAAATGGTGCCAGTATTGTCACGAGAATTAGATATTGGGTAATTATGTCCCGTTAGTCCGGCCAGACTTCACCTCCTTCCTCGGATCGGCGATTCGTTGCCCGGCGGCGGCAGCTGTCGCCAGTACCCGGTCAGCGGCATGTTCGGTGTGACGATGGCCGGCGGCGCTCCCGGCACCGCGACCGGGCTGAGCCGGCGCGGGTTGCTCAGGGTTGCACGGCTGTCAGGGAGCACAGGACTGCCCAATTCACAGCATCTGGTCGTTGCCTGCTCAGCTGATGTGCAGGAAGGCCTGGTGAACTGATCCTGGGTGCAGGGAAGCGAGCGGCCGCGCGGTTGCCGGGGAAAGGATCTCGATGTCCAGTGTCGCTGTTATGCAGCCTGGACTGGCCATCGGGCGAGCAACCGCGCGGCCGCCGCAGCACGCCTCCGCCGCGCCCTCGCCCCGCGTCTGCGCCGGGCCGTCACAGGACTTCTCCGCAGGGCTGGCGCAGCGCCCCGCACAGCTAGAGCCGCCGGCGGACACGGCTCGAACGAGTCACGGAGCTCTCGCTAGCCGTCATGACGCCGCGCAGCAAGCCAGGGACGGTGCGCTTCCGCCCGGCCTCGCGCGGCCTGCCGGGCCCGGCTGCTGGCCTGCCGCACGGTCGGCGAGCGGCGGGCACTGGCCGACATCGAGGCAGCTTTGGACCGGCTTTCCAACGGCCAGCACGGCCGGTGTGAGCAGTGCCGCGAACCGATCTCGGCGGCGCTGCTGGCCAGGCAGCCGCAGGCTCGATACTGCCCGGCCTGCGCCTGCCTGGCCCTTCAGGCGGGCCGGGTAGACGCGCGGTCGGCTAAAGCAATTTGACCGCGCCTATTATCATACGCAAACCCATGCATTACAGAACGGTAAATGTGATTTAACTCATACCGTTGTAATAGCAATTTCAGCCTACATGGCGGCCGAAGCTACGGCAGAGTAACTTCCTGACAGCACCCTGCGTGCGTGACGGCCGCCGTCGAGCGGCCACCGTCGCCCTGTCCCTGTGACGAGGTCCGCGCGCCGCCACCCCCGGAACTCCACCGCGGAAGTGCACTGGGTGAAAGCCGAGCGCGCGAGTTGCGCGCCCGACAGAAGGCTCCACTTGTCCCTCTTCAGGACACCAAACCCCCGTAAGAAGAAGATCACTATCGCGGTGTCGGCCCTAGGAACCGTCGCCGCCGCAGCCGGAGCAATCAGCGTCTGGTCAGCAGGCGCAGCGGGCCCGCCCGCCGTCACCGCCCGGCAGCCGTACTCCCTGAGCCAGTCAGCCCCGCACCTAGCCGTCGCGCACGGCGCTCCGCTGCTGGCTTCCGGCCACGGCGGGCTCGAACTCGATGCATTCACCGCGGTCCTGGCACGTAAGCCGGCCTCAGGCGTCATCGGTAAGCCCGTCTCGGCTAAGGCCACCAAGAAGAAGCACGCGAAGGCGAGGCCACTGACCCCTAGGCAGATTGCTCGCCGGATGCTCCGCTCCTTTCACTGGCGCGGCTGGGAGTTCAAGTACCTGAACCTGCTGTGGTCGCGAGAGAGCGGCTGGAATGTGTTCGCCGAGAACCCGTACTCGGGGGCGTATGGCATTCCGCAGGCAGTGCCCGGCAGCAAGATGGCCAGCGCCGGCCCCGACTGGGAGACCAACGCGCGCACCCAGATTCTCTGGGGCCTGCGCTACATCAAGGCAATGTACGGCTCGCCGCTGGCCGCCTGGCAGCACGAGCTAGCCACCGGCTGGTACTAAGCGGCTTGACACGGGGACGGTCACCGGCTCCCCTCCGGTGACCGTCCCCGCGGCCCGGCACCGTGCCCGGCCGACCGCCCCGCTACCCGTCACGCCGCCAGCCCTGACCGGCAGGTCGGATGATCGACGCAGGCTCGCGCGGCTGGGGAGGATTGATGTCGTCCCAGCGACACCTACCGCACCCAGCCACGGTCGCCGGGGCGATTTGCCCGACTCGGCCGCCCGCTGGCTTGCGGGCTCAGGCGGAGAGCTGGGCTTGGCTTCCGGCTCAGGCCAAGGGCTGGGCTTGGCTTGCGGCTCAGGCCAAGGGCTGGGCTTGGCTTGCGGCTCACGCCGCGGACAGCTGGGCTTGGCTGGCGGGCTCAGGCGGAGAACGGAGCCGGACTCGTGCCGAGGACCTCGATCTGGTCGATGTCGTCCGGCGCAGCCGCACGCGGGTCGGCCGTCAGTATCGTCTCCCCGGCGGCGGGGTCGCTCATTGCCGCCAACGCGGCGGCGGTCGGCAGCAGCGCCTGCGCAGGCGCGGCCTCGGCCGTGCTGAACTCCGGCCGGCGCGAGCGCCCGGCCGCCAGCCTGGCCAGGCCGACCAGCGGCTCGAGCACCTCGATCGGGTAATCGGTGCCGGCCAGCATCGGCACGCCCGCTGCGGCCAGCGCGGACCACGGATAGGCCGCCGCGGCCCGCGCCGGTCCGAGTGCCGGAAGCAGGATGCTGGCGTCGGTCACGGCGAACGATGGCTGGATGCCGGCCGTCACGCCGGCGGCCGCCATGCGGGCAATCAGGTCGTCCGACAGCACGCTGGCGTGCTCGATCCGCGGCGCTGCGGCCGCCATCGCCGTCGGATCGTCATCCCAGGCCAGGTCGTAGGCGTCGAGCACGGTCAGCACTGCGCGGTCGCCGATCGCGTGCGTGGCGATCCGCCAGCCTCGCGCCGCCAGCGGCTGGATGCGCCGGGCGAGACCGGCAGCGTCGGTGAACAGCAGCCCCCGGTCGCGGGCGTCGGCGAAGTCCTGGCACATCGCGCACGTGCGCGGGCCGAGCCAGCCGTCGGCGTAGAACTTCACGCCGTCCATCCGCAGCCACGGGCCGCAATCGGCGCGGCGGGCATCGAGGTCGGCCTGGCTCGATTCTGCCGCCAGGCCGCTGGCCGCGTAGATGCGCACCCGGACCGGCAGCGGCGCGGCGGCTTGCGCGGCGATCAGCGCGTCGAGGTAATCCCAGCCGCGCATGCCCATCTCGGTAATCTCGACTAGGCCCACGCGGGCCGCCCGCGCCAGCCCGGCGACCAGCCGGCCGGGCAGGCCGGATCCGGCCGGCGGCAGGTCGAGCACGTCCATCGGGGTGCTGCCTGCGCGCGCGACCCGCTCGTGGAATGCCCGCACGGCCTGCCGGTCGGCCGGAAACCCAACGCCGGCCGCCTGCCGTAGCAGGTGCGCGTGGTGGTCGACGAGGCCAGGGACGGTGACCGGCGCTGGTGCGCTCTGCTGCATGGTCGCTATTCTGCCTGGGCGATTTGCGCCCGGCAGGGGGCTGAGTAAGGCTGATGCAGCGGAACAGTTAGGTCAGCAAAGGAGCCAGCGTGGCGTATCAGGTCCCGGCCGGTGACATCGTCGCGATCATTGACGCCCCGCCGACTCCGGTGGCGGCGCTGGCTCCGGGCCGCCGGTACGCCGCACTGGTGCACTACGAGGCACATCCACCGGTGGCGCTGCTGGCCAGGCCGTTCCTGTCGCTGGCCGGCATCCGAGTTGACCCGGTGATCGCCGGCCGGCAGCGTACCCGCCGGCTCACCGGCATCTCGGTGCTGTCGGTCGCGGACGATCAGATCCGGCCACTGGAGCTGCCGGCCGGCCAGTCGGTCAGCGTGCCGGTGTGGGCGCCAGACGGGCGCAGATTCGCGTTCACCGTCGACGAGCCTGATGGCATCGCGGTGTGGGTGGCCGATGCCATCGCCGCGGTCGCCGCGCCGGTACCAGGATTGCGCGTGCGCGACGTCCTCGGCGGCGACCCCACCTCGGGCGGTTCCACCGTGCGGTGGTCGAGGGACTCCTCGTCGCTGCTCGTCCTCGGCGCGCCTGCCGGGCCGGCCGAGCTCGCCGCCGAGCCGATCGAGCCGCAGGTCGAGGAGGCGGCGGGCAAGCACTCGCAGATGCTCACGTTCCAGGACCTGCTGCGGACGACCGCCGACGAGGACATCTTCGAGGCACTGGCGACGACAGTGCCGCTGCGGGTCGAGCCGGGCACCGGCACCGCGACGACGCTAGGCCCGGCCGGCCTGTACTACAACCTGGCCGACTCACCCGACGGCCGGCACCTGCTCGTGTACCGGCTGAAGCGTCCGTTCTCGTTCCGGGTGCCTTATCCGTACTTTGCCCGCACGGTGGAGGTGTGGTCGGCGGCCGGGGAGCCGGAGCGAGTCATCGCCGACCTGCCAGTCAGCGACGAGGTGCCGCGCCAGGGCGTGCCGACCGGCCCCCGGATGGTGACGTGGGAGGAACCGGTCCCGGCCAGCCTGGTCTGGGCGGAGGCGCTCGACGGCGGCGACCCGCGGGCCGGGGCCGAGCACCGCGACCAGCTGGTCAGGCTGGGCGCGCCGTTCCGCGCCGAGCCACAGGTCGCAGGCCTGGTCGAGCATCGCTGCCTCGGCTGGTACAGCATGGCCGCTCCGGGCCAGCTGATGATGACCGAGCACGACCGGGATCGGCGGTGGCTGACCACGCGGCTGACCGATCTGTCCGTGCAAGAGCAGGGCCGCGTGATCTTCGATCACTCGGCCGACGAGGCTTACCTCGACCCCGGAGCTCCGCTCCTGACTGTCGAGCCGAACGGCGCCCGGACGGTCCTGCAGGACGGTGATTACATCTACCTGCGCGGCGACGGCGCCAGCCCGGAGGGCGACCGGCCGTTTCTCGACCGGTTCGACCTGACCGACCTGAAGACCGAGCGGCTGTTCCGCTCTCCGGCCGACGGCTACGAGCAAGTGCTCGGATTCCTGGCCGACGACCGGGACCGCGTGCTGATCTGGCACGAGACCAGGACCAGCCCGCCCAACCTCGCCGTCGCCCGGCTGAGCAGCGGCGAACGGACCCAGCTCACCGACTGGCCGGATCCGCACCCGCAGCTCACCGGGATGAACAAGCGCATGCTGGCCTACGACCGGGGCGACGGGGTGCAACTGACCGGCATGCTGCACCTGCCGCCCGGTTATGACCCGGGGCGCGATGGCAGGCTGCCGATGGTTATCTGGGCTTATCCCCATGACTATGGCGACGCGGGCACGGCCGGCCAGGTGCGCGGCACGACCGAGCGGTTCACGCGGCTGAGCGCGTCGGAGCCGGTGTGGTTCGTGCTCCGGGGATTCGCGGTGCTCCAGAGTGCCACGATGCCGGTGATCGGCGACCCCGAGACCATGAACGACACCTACATCGAGCAGATCTCGGCCGCCGCCACCGCCCACGTGAAGGCGCTCACCGAGATGGGCATCGCCGACCCTGGCCGGGTGGCCGTGGGCGGCCACAGCTACGGCGCGTTCATGACGGCGAACCTGCTTGCCCATACAGACCTGTTTGCCGCCGGCATAGCGCGCAGCGGTGCCTACAACCGCACGCTAACCCCGTTCGGGTTCCAGACCGAGCGCCGGAACTTCTGGGAGGCGACGGACGTGTACGACCGGGTCTCGCCGTTCCGTTACGCCGACAAGATCACCGCGCCGCTTTTGCTCATCCACGGCGAGCGTGACGCCAACCCCGGTACGTTCCCGGTCCAGTCGGAGCGGCTGTTCCAGGCGATTCAGGGCACCGGCGGGATCTCGCGGCTGGTGGTCCTGCCGTACGAGAGCCACGGCTATCTGGCCCGCGAGTCCGTCCTGCATGTCCTCGCCGAGCAACTTGACTGGGTGGACCGCTGGGTGGGCCCGGTCGCGACTGAGGCTGATCCGGACACCGCGAGCTAGTGGACGCGGGGCGTGACAGACCCCTCGTTCCCCCCAAAGGCCGCACCGGAGCGCGGACGGGCAGTTTTGCTGCCCGCCCGCACCCCGGCGTCGCGACGGCCGCGGGTCAGTGCAGTAGACGGAGCGTGTTGGTGTCGTCGTCGACGTAGTAGATGCCGCTGCCGTGCGGGGCGACGGCCAGGCCGAACAGGGCGCCGGCACCAATCGGCGCCGGGGGAGTCCGGTCCAGGAACCTTGCCGCGATCTGCACGCCCGCCGGCGTGGTCTCGACGATCCGGCCATCCCCGCCGTTGACGGTGAGGATGTCACCGTTCGGCGCGATCGCCATTCCGAGCGGCATGTTCAGCTTCCCGCCCGAAGTCACCGTAACGCCGGTGCCGGCGCTGCCCGGCCTGGCCAGAGCGTGGTGGATCGCAGTGATCGTAGAGTTCTGCGTGTCCGCCACGTACAGCGTGTCGTGGCGGCCGAGCCCGAGGCCGGTGGGACCGAGCACGAAGGCCGACGCGTTCGTCTGCTCGGCGAAGCCGGAGCCGATGGTGGTCGTCGAGACCAACCGCGGCGCGTGACGGCTGCTCACCAGCAGCGTCAGCCGCAGCACCGTGCCACCGTTCACGACCTTGCCGTTCGCCTTCACCGTGCCGTTGAGCACGTTGTCGACGAACAGGTCGACGATGTGGCGGTAGGAGGCCATCGTGGCATCCCACGGTCCATTGATGCCGCCCCCGCTGAACGTCTCGGCGACCTGGCCGTTACGGTTCAGCACGATCAGGCAGCCTGCCTTGGCCGTCGCCGCCATCCCGTTCTTGGACGGCGTGCTGCCCACCACAACCCAGCCGCCAGGCAGCACCTCAAGCGCGGTTGTCAGTCCGACGCCGCCAGGGCACTTCCCCGGCAGCGTGCTCGCTTTGATCGAGGCGAACAGGGTCCGGTGACCGCGCGGGGTTATCTGCACGATCGTGCTGCCCGTGCCCTGCAGGTTGGACTTGTTGTTGAAGTTGCTGACAAGGACGTTGCCCTTGTGCAGGCGGCCGATGCTCTGGCGGATCACGAAGATCCCATACGGGTTGAGGTCGCCGTTGGCAGGTATCGTCGAGGCGACCGTGCGTATATGGCTGAACTGATTAATGAAAGCTGACGAGCCAATCGACGACGCCTCCGCTCCAGGCGCCGCCGCGAGCCCGGCGGTGGTTATGGCCCCAGCTGCTGCGATCGCAGCGACCACGCGATGACGGAACGGCATGCGATGCTCCCTTCGGAGGCTGGCCGGCGGCGGTCAGCACCCGGCTGACCGCATGAACCGGGCGACGCGTCTCGGGCGCGTCGCTTCCTCAGGAACGCATATCCGGCCTGTCCGGTTCAGGCAGGCTGGCCATTCATAGGGGAATTGCCACCAGGGGAGTTACCGTCGCTCGGCGTCCGCCGTTACTGGAGGTACTGCTGCTGCCGGAGGTACTGCTGCGCCGCCGTCGGGTACTCGTGGATCTCCTCCTTGCCGAACCAGACGTCGATCTCGTGCTGGGCCTCGTCCGGGTTACCCGAGGCGTGCACGAGATTGGCCACGGCGAGGTTGTGCTCATTCGCGTAGGCGCGGCTCATGTGGGCGAAATCACCCCTGATCGTGCCGGGCGCGGCCTGATCGGGGTAGGTCGGGCCGACGAGCTTGCGCGTGCACGCGACTGCCTCGACCCCCTCGAGCACAAGAGCGAGCACAGGACCGGTCTGCATGAACTCGGCCATGAGGTTATAGACATCGGGCCCGAAGCGGTCCTCGAGGTCGAAGTAATGCAGCTTGGTCAGTTCGGCGTCCATCCAGACCATCTTCGCGGCGACGACCTTCAGCAAGGCGTCCTCGAAGCGCGCAATTATCCGGCCGACAAGTCCCCTGGCAACAGCGTCGGGCTTGAGCAGCACCAGGGTCCGCTCGACTCCGGTGTCGTCACTCATAACATTCCTCTCAGTGCGCATTTCTGGGCTCCTGCTTGAGTTAGGCGCGCACAGCTTAGCGATGGTCGAAGGCCGGTTGGGCCGCCACACCCAGATCCCCCTGGCGCCGGGCGGCCGCAGACGGCGCTGGCCAGCAATTCGCGCCCGCCTGCAGGCGAGGCGGGATAGGACGAACACCACATCGGTGCTGCTATTAACCCCTATTCTCGCTACTCTCCTAAGAGCCGGGAATCCCGGCCCCGATAACGATTCCAGGGATCCGCCTCCGGGCCTCGTGACAGGTACTGCATTTGGGTCCCGGTTAGGCAGTGAAGCTGTGCATGACACCTGGGCGGCCAGGGACCTGCCCGTTCTTGACGCAACCGTAAGCCTGCTCGAGGAGAGCTACATGGTCACGGTGAGCGACATCGCTGCCAAGACCGGGCTTGACGACGCCGCGGTGGCCCGGGCACTGGAGGCTCTCGACCCGGTCTATCTCGACTTCAGGAAGACGACCACCGGCGGCGACCCGACGTTCTGGTACGTGCTGAAGGTGACGCCCGCTGCACGGCAGGCCGTCGGGCAGTGGCCGACCGCCGAGACGCTGATAGCGGCGCTGGCTCGCGAACTGACCGCAAGCGCACAGCAGGAGCAGGACGCGGAGCGTAAGGGCCTGCTCTCATACGCGGCCAGGCTGGTCGGCGACACGCTTCGCGACGTCAGCGTTCGTGCTGCCCACTCGGTACTCGGCCCGGCGACTGCCGTGATGCGGTCGGCCGAAGAAGACTTAGCGCCGTCAGGGCCGTCCGAGCAGGAGTGACTCTTCTCCGCGAGCAGCGGTCTAGCTCTTCTCGCGGTCTGTCCCCGGGGCAGGCCTAGCTGTCCGTCCGCGGGGCAGGACGATCCGTCCCTAGGCGGGGACCAGTCTTTTTCGCCGTCCGTCCCTCGGGCGGGCGGGTCGGCGGGATGGCGGGGAGGTCTTTGTGCCGTCGCGGTCCCGACCACAGTGCGGGCACGGCATCTACCTCGCGGGCTATCGCGTAGGCGGCCTGCTCGTAGTTGACGCGCCAGCCGACGAAGTCGGGCCAGGCCTCCTCGGGCGATTTCTTGGTCGGGAAGTCCACACGCCGCAAGCGTTCAATCGCGTCGAGGAATTCCTCGTAGCTGAGCGAGATGCCCGCGCTCGGGTCCGGCTCCTCGGGGACCTCAAACCCCATGGCCCTGGCCACCTCGCGGAAGCAGAGGAACCCCGATCGCAGGCACAGCCTGGCCGGTACCTCGATCGAATACTGCCGCGCGACCTCAGGGGAAACGGCCATCATGAGCGCCGCCGAGTCCAGCACGGCCAGCAACCCGGTCACCCAGGACGACAGCGGCCGCGGCGAGCGGAACCTGACCAGCGGAAGGTAGGTCGTGTGGCTCTCGGCGACATCGGCGGCCCAGCGCTCCCAGCCCTCGTACAGGTCGGGCAAGGTGTCGAGGGTCGAGACGCCGGTGCCGAGGGCATAGTACGTACGAGCCAGCAACTCCGGGCCCCAGCTCGGCACGCCGGCCCGCGCGTTGAGCAGCGCAACCTCGGTCTCCCGCCGGTTGAACGCCGAGTACAGCGTGGGCAGATAGGCAATCTGCAGGGTGACCGTGATGATCCCGATGATCGACGCCATGTCGAGGAGGGTCTGTTCGGCCGCACCACGGGCACGGTCGTTGCCGATTTCCCACAGTGCCGGTCCCGCGGTGTGAAAGGCCGCGGTAATGCCCCCGGTCACGAGTGGCCAGAAGATCAGCGAGAAGCCGACGAAGAACAGGAGGAGCCACGTGGCCAGCTGGCAGAGCAGGAGCGTCGCCGCGTGGGTCGACTCCACCCGGTCGCGGACGCGGTACTCCTTGACGCGCTTGGTCAGCAACACGTAGATGGCGTTGACCAGGCGGTCGATCTGCCGGGTCACCCTGTTCGCTATCGGCCGCGGCACGATCAAGGTGCCGATCACGCTGGTGGCGGCCACCGCGACAATCAGCACGCCGACTGCAGCGGCGATGTCCTTGACGACCAGCGGAACGACCATGGCTCTCCTCGCGCCGCGACGACGCAGGGGCGCTGCGGCAGAGTAACGCAGCGCCGCGGGCCGGCAGGTAGTCGGGTCCCGGGCGCCGGACGGCCGTCAGGCTCACCCTCCGGAGCGGGCTACCCGCGGCCCACCTGTCCCCCGGGCCCCAGGGCGGGTCATGCCGCGGCCTCGAGCTCGAGGAGAGCGTGCTGAGCATCGAGGCCGCCGATGTAGCCGGCAAGGGAGCCGTCGCGGCGCACGACCCGGTGACACGGCACGACGACCGGCAACGGGTTGGCAGCGCATGCGCTGGCCACCGCCCTGAAGGCCTTCGGGTTGCCGGCCGCGGCGGCCACGGCCGAGTAGCTCGCGGTCGTGCCGTAAGCGATCTCGGGGAGATGATCAAGCACGGTGCGGCGGAAGCCGTGGGCGAGCTGAAGGTCGAGCGGGAGATCGAAGTGGCGGCGCGTGCGCGCGAAGTACTCGTCGAGCTGGAAGGCCGCCAGATCGAGGCGGGCGGGCGCGTACAGCACCCGCGGGCTCACTCGGCTGGCCAGGGTGGCCAGGACCTGGTCGTGTCCTTCGATCGGGTAGGCGACTCGGACGACCCCGGCCGGGGTCGCGGCGAGCAGCAAGGAGCCGACGGGCGTGTCGAGCGTGCGGTAGGCGACGTCGAGCAGGTCCTCGGCAACGGCCCGCTCGGCGAGACGCGCCTGCAGGCGAGCGATCGTGTCGTCGTCGTCGGGGGCGGCGAGCGCGTCGAGGATGGTCTCTGGCGTGGTCATGGTCTGGCCTCCTGGCCGAGGGTGGTGCGGAGCGAGGCGATGCCGTCTGCGGCGGCGCGCCTGGCGGCGGCCTCGCTAGTGCCAAGTAGGTCGCCCACCTGCGCATAGGGCAAGTCCGCGACATAGTGATAGGCCACTGCTCCGCGCTGCTTGGGTGGCAGCGCTGCTAGCGCCTGCCAGAGCTGCGGGTCATGATCGGAGGGTTCTCCGCCCCTCGCTGCGGCCTCGGGGAGCGAGTCCACCGGGACTGGCGCCCGCTGCCGCGCCCGGACGCAGTCGATCGCCTTGCGGTGGGCGATCGTGGCCAGCCAGGCACGGATGTCGCTGTCGGGCCTGAGCCTGGGGTAGGCCCGTAGCGCGGCCAGGAACGTTTCCGACCACGCGTCCTCCGCGTCGTGGAGGCCAACGACGGCCCGGCACACCCGCAGCACGACCGGACCGTGCTCGGCTACGACCTGCTCAAAGGGGGGGAGACTCACCTGGCCGCCCGGCTTTGCCGCCTCGCGGGGATGACCCCACGGAGCTTCCGCCCTGCTGATGTCAGCCCGTTCATACTCGGTCAACGTCTCCCATGCCAGATTCGTGAGGTCGGCGCCTGGAGCCTCGCGCCTCCACGTCACGGGGCGGCCCGGTCGCCGCGTTTCCTGCGCCGCCCTAGCTCGGCTGGTCGCGCAGATGCTCGCGCAGTGCTGGCAGGTCGGCCAGGGGGCCCAGGTGCCTGAGCTTCTCGCGGTTGATGATCGACCGGATCGTCTGCACCTGGCCGTCGGCGATGTCGACCTGGAACACGCTGATCAGGTCACCGTTCGGGCCGATGACAAGTGCGCCAGGCTGGCCGTTGACGTGGGCGGGCCGCAGGACGCCGCCAACTTCGCGCAGCTGCTCGGCGATCCCGGCGAGCAGGCGGCTGGCCTTGACCCGGCCGGAAATGGGCCGTGGCCAGGTCGGCGACACCCCGCCGCTATCGCCGTAGACGGTGACGTCGGCGGCGAGCATCGCGACGAGGCCGTCCATGTCGCCGCGGCTGACCGCGTCGAAAAACCTGGCGGCCAGCTCGTCGCGCTTCCGCTCAGACGCCTCGAACCGGGGCCGGTGCTCGTCGACGTGCTGCCGGGCCCGGTGGGCAAGCTGGCGGCAGTTCGCCTCGCTGCGGCCGACGATGCGCGCGGTCTCGTCGTAGCCGTAGC
>JASIBJ010000061.1 GCA_030045215.1 Streptosporangiaceae bacterium
GGCGGCAAGTACTTCTGCCACGATGTGCGGGTGATCAGGCTGCCGCGCCACGGCGCGTCCTGCCCGGTCGCGATCGCGGTGTCCTGTTCGGCGGACCGGCAGGCGACGGCCAAGATCAATAGGAACGGGGTCTTCCTCGAACAACTCGAGACTGACCCCGCGCGGTATCTGCCCGAGCCGACAGACGCGGAGCTGGCCGATGACATCGTGCGCATCGACCTGTCCAGACCGATGGGCGAGATCAGGGCCGAGCTGTCCCGATACCCGATCAAGACGAGGCTAGCCCTGACCGGCCCGATGGTCGTGGCCAGGGACATCGCGCATGCCAAGATCGCCGAGCTCCTTGACTCCGGCCAGCCGATGCCCGGCTACCTGCGTGATCACGCTGTCTACTACGCGGGCCCGGCCAAGACCCCGGCAGGCTACGCCTCTGGCTCGTTTGGCCCGACGACCGCCGGCCGGATGGACAGCTACGTCGAGCGGTTCCAGGCCGCAGGCGGCTCGCTGGTCATGCTGGCCAAGGGCAACCGGTCGTCGAGCGTCACCTCGGCATGCAAGCGGCACGGCGGCTTTTATCTTGGCTCGATCGGCGGTGCCGCGGCGAAGCTGGCCCAGGACTGCATCACGAAGGTCGAGGTGCTCGAGTACCCCGAGCTTGGCATGGAGGCGGTCTGGAAGATCGAGGTGCGCGATTTTCCCGCCTTCATCGTGGTCGACGACAAGGGCAACGATTTCTTCGCCGACGTCACCGCGCCCGAGCAGCCGCTGCTGACTATCGGAACCGTACCGAGCTGACCGGAGGCCATCCGTGGCTGAGCCAGGTTTTCGCGTGGAGCATGACTCGATGGGCGAGGTCTTGGTGCCCGCCGACGCATTGTGGGCCGCGCAGACTGAGCGGGCAGTGCAGAACTTCCAGATCTCGGGCGAGCGCCTGTCCCGCGACTTGATCGGCGCGCTGGCGTCGATCAAGGGCGCCGCCGCGGTCATCAACGGCGAACTCGGCGTGCTGCGGCCCGACCTCGCCAAGGCGATCCACGACGCGGCGGCCGAGGTCGCCCGGGGCCGGCACGACGACCAGTTCCCGATCGACGTGTTCCAGACCGGGTCGGGAACGTCGTCCAACATGAACGCGAACGAGGTCATCGCGACGCTGGCCAGCCGCTCGCTCGGCCGGCCGGTGCACCCCAACGATCACGTCAACGCCTCGCAGTCGTCCAACGACGTGTTTCCTTCGGCCATCCACCTGGCCGCGGCCCGGCTGATCACCAGGTCGCTGCTGCCCGCGCTCGATCATCTGGCGGACACGCTGCAGGAGAAGGCGTTCGAGTTCGCCGAGGTAGTCAAGAGCGGCCGGACGCACCTGATGGACGCGACCCCGGTCACGCTCGGCCAGGAATTCGGCGGCTACGCGGAGGCGGTCAGGCACGGCGTGGCGCGCGCCACCGCGGTCGTGCCCGAGGTCGCCGAGCTTCCCCTTGGCGGTACCGCCGTGGGCACCGGCCTGAACGCGCCAGCGGAGTTCGCGCCGTCGGTCATCGCCCGGCTGGCCGAGGACATGGGACTGCCGCTCACCGAGGCCCGTGATCACTTCGAGGCGGCCGGGGCCAGGGACGCACTCGTATCGGCCAGCGGCGTCACCAGGGTCATCGCGGTCAGCCTGTTCAAGATCTGCAACGACCTGCGGCTGATGGGATCGGGGCCGCGGACCGGGCTGGACGAAATCAAGATCCCTGACCTGCAGCCAGGGTCGTCGATCATGCCGGGCAAGGTCAATCCGGTGATCTGCGAGGCAGTGTGCCAGGTCTGCGCTCAGGTCATCGGCAACGATGCCGCTGTCGCTTTCGGCGGGGCGGCGGGCAACTTCGAGCTCAACGTGATGATGCCGGTGATCGCCAGGAACCTGCTGTCCTCGCTGGTGCTGCTGTCTGCCGCCGCGACCGCGCTCGCCGATCAGTGCGTGGTCGGCATCACCGCTAATGCCGAGCGACTGCGGCGCAACGCCGAGTCCTCGCCCGCGATCGTGACCGCGCTCAACCCGTTCATCGGGTACGAGGCGGCGGCGGCCGTGGCTCACGAGGCCCTGGCCAGCGGAGCCACGATCAGGGACGTCGTCGTCGCGCGCGGCTACGTGGCCAGCGGGAAGATCACTGAAGACCAACTGGACCGCGCGCTTGACGTGCTGGCGATGGCCCGGCCGCCCGGCTCCGCTCCCGGCCAGTAGGGTCTGCCGCTAGCCGCGGCCCGGCTGCGGAATACGCGCGGACGGGGCCGCGAACTGGTACATGCGCCTTCGGGAACGGCGCCCGAACTGCAGTAACAAATCGGGAGCGAAGGCCGCTATAGCGGGCACAAACGCTTCCGCCGCCCGGATTGGCACCGCTACCCTGATGCCTGCACGAGACACTGCAAGATCGCTTAAGTCACGTTTCGACGAGTCGCGGCGCAGCCAAACTCTCAACTTCCTCACAGGACGCTACATGGTTGCTGAAGGTAGGTTCCCGCCATGCATGCAGTAACGGGGACCGGCCGGCTGATCGCCGGGCGGTACCGCCTGCAGGAACCGATCGGCCGGGGCGCGATGGGCATCGTCTGGCGTGGCCGCGACGAGCTGCTGGACCGCGATGTGGCCGTCAAGGAAGTGCAGATCACCTCGCATGCGTCGCCGGCGGACGCCGAGGTCATTTACCAGCGCACGCTGCGCGAGGCCAGGACGGCGGCCAGGCTCAGCCACCCGAGCGTGGTCAAGGTCTTCGACGTGGTCGAGGAGAGCGGCACCCCATGGATCGTCATGGAACTGGTCGAGGCCCGCTCGCTTGACCAGGTCATCGCCGAGGACGGCCCGCTCCCACCGGACCAGGCGGCCGACCTTGGTACCAACCTGGTCAGCGCGCTAGCCGACGCCCATTCCGCTGGCGTGCTGCACAGGGACGTTAAGCCGAGCAACGTCCTGGTCACCAAGGACGGCCGGGCCGTGCTCACCGACTTCGGCATCGCCACCTTCGCTGAGGACCTGGCGCTGACGCAGGCGGGCATGGTCGTGGGGACGCCCGGCTTCACCGCGCCGGAGCGGATCCGCGGGGACGTCGCGACCCCCGCGTCCGACCTGTGGTCGCTGGGGGCGACCCTGTACGCGGCGGTCGAGGGCCGCGGCCCGTTCGATCGCGTCGGCGGATCGTCGGTGATATCAGCCGGAGTTGTAGC
>JASIBJ010000628.1 GCA_030045215.1 Streptosporangiaceae bacterium
GACCAGCTCGGCCAGGATGGCAACCGCGATCTCCTGGTGCGTGGTGCGGCCGAGGTCCGTCCCGGCCGGGACATGGACCTTCGCCAGGGCCTCGGGGTCTGCGCCCCGCTCGGCCAGGTACCCGAGCACCTCCGCACCGCGCCGTCTGGAGGCAACCAGGCCCAGGTAGGCGGGCCGGGCGGCGACCGCTCGCTCCAGCACGGCCTCGTCGTCGTGTCCCTGGGTCGCGACCACGACCAGCGAGCGCGCATCGGCGCTGTCCTGCGTGAAGTCGTGCCCGGCGATGACGTCCACCTGCCAGCCCAGCCCTCGCGCCAGTTCCGCCAGCGTGGCGGCCATGGGCGAGTTACCGATCACGATCAGGTGGGGAACAGGCAGCATCGGCTCGATGAAGACCTCAAGCGCGCCCTCGCTGTGGCACGCGATGGGCACGAACGTCATCCCGGCGGGCGGGCCAGCATGATCGGACACCGGATAGCCGAACTGCTCGGGGCTGCCGAGCAGGAGCAGCCGGGCGGCGCCGGTGGCGATGACGTGGCGGGCCTCGCGGACGACGACCGGCTCGGCGCAGGCGCCGCCGATCCAGCCGTGCAGCTCGCCATCCGCCGTGATGATCGCCCTTGCGCCCTGCTGGCTTGAGGAAGGTCCCTGCCGCCAGACGACCGTGGCCAGCGCAAACGCCTCACCGCGCCGCGCCAGTTCGGTGGCCTGCTGCAGGATTCCCCAGCCTTCCATGTGCACCCGCTAGTCCTCCGAGCGCACCGGCGGAGCGCCCGATATATCGCGCCGGTAGGTGAGCGCCTCCCAGACCCGGTCAGGGAGCAGCGGCATGTCAATGTTGCGCACACCAGTGCCGGACAGGGCGTCGATCACGGCGTTGACGAACGCGGCCGGGCCGCCGACGGCGGCGCACTCACCGATGCCCTTCGCGCCGATCGGGTGGTGCGGGCACGGTGTGACGACCTCACTGTGCAACTCGAAACCAGGCGTCTCCCACGCAGTGGGCAGCTGGTAATCCATGTAGTTCGACCCGACGCAGTTCCCGTCGGCGTCGAAGGTGATGAACTGCATGTTGGACATGGCGTAGGCCTCGGTCAGCCCGCCCATGATCTGGCCCTCCACGATCATGGGGTTGATCCGGACGCCGCAGTCGTCGACGGCCACCATCTTCAGCACGTCCCAGACACCCGTCTGCGGGTCCACCTCGACCGTGACGATATAGACGGCGAACGGCCAGGTCAGGTTCGGCGGATCGTAGTACGCAGTCGCGTCGAGGCCCGGCTCCATGCCGTCGGGCATGTTGGCGTACGCGGCGATCGCGCATTCCTGGATCGTCACGCCTCGATCCGGCGCGCTGCGGATGTAGAACCGCCCGAGTTCCCACTCGACGTCCTCTTCGGACACCTCGAGGAGGTGGGCCGCCAGCTTCCTGGCCTTGGCCCGGATCTTGCGCGAGACCATGGCCACTGCGGCCCCGGCGACGGGAGTCGACCGGGACGCGTATGTTCCCATCCCGAACGGCGCCGTGTCGGTGTCGCCCTCCTCGACCACTACGTCCTCGGCCGGGATGCCAAGTTCGTGGCTGACGATCTGCGCCCACGTCGTCTCGTGTCCCTGGCCTTGGGTCCTGGCCCCGGTGCGGACGATGGCCTTGCCGGTCATGTGCACCTTGAGCTCGGCCGAATCGAACATTTTGATGCCGAGGATGTCGTATTCCCGGCTGTTTCCGGCACCGAGGGGCTCGGTCATCGTGGAGATACCCAGGCCGAGTAGCCGACCTCGTTCCCTGGCGTCACGCTGCTCTTGCCGGAAGTTGTCGTAATCGATCGCCTTCAGGCCGACATCCAGGCACTTGGCATACTGCCCGGAATCGAGCAGGAATCCGTACGCGGTCCGGTGCGGGAACTGGTCATCACGGACGAAGTTCATTCGGCGGAACGAGGCTTGGTCCAGGCCGAGGTCGTCCGCCGCGGCCTGCATCATCCGCTCCTGGAAGAACATCGCCTCGGTAACGCGGAACGAGCAGCGGTACGCGACCCCGCCGGGAGCCTTGTTGCTGTAGGTCCCGCGCGCGGTCAGGTGCGCCGCGGGGACGTTGTAGCAGGAGAAGGCCGAGTGGAGCAGGCCGATCTTGAACTTGCTCGGCTGGGCGTCCGAGAAGAACGCACCGTGGTCGGCGTCGGCGTGGATGCGGACGCCCAGGATCTTCCCGTCGCGGCGCAGTGCAACCTGGCCGTCGAGGTAGATGTCGCGGGCGAAGCCGGTGGAGATCAGGTTGCCCGACTTGTCCTCGATCCACTTCACCGGGCGCTCGAGGAGGATCGAGGCCAGGATCGAGCAGACGTAGCCAGGGTAGACCGGCACCTTGTTCCCGAAGCCGCCGCCGATGTCGGGTGAGATGATCCGGATCATCTGCTCGGGCAGCTCGGCCACCATCGCCACGGCGGCCCGGATGATATGCGGCGCCTGCGTGGTCATGTACACGGTCAGCTTCGATGTGGCCCGGTTGAAGTCCGCGATCGACCCGCAGCACTCGATCGGCGATGGGTGTGAGCGCGGGTAGTGCAACTGGAGCTTGGAGATGACGTCCGCCTGCTCGAACGCGCGGTCGGTGCCGGCCTTGTCGCCGACCTCCCAGTTGTAGATGACGTTGTCGGGCTGGTTCTCCTTGTCATCGCGGATGACCGGGGCGCCGTCCGCGACCGCCTGGATGGGGTTGACGATGACCGGCAGGGGCTCGTAGTCGACGAGGATCGCCTCGCACGCGTCCTTGGCGATGTACGGGTCGTCGGCGATGACGCAGGCGACCTCCTGCCCCTGGAACCTGACCTTGTCGGTGGCCAGCACGGCCTGGGTGTCGTAGGACAGCGTCGGCATCCAGGCCAGGTTCCTGGTTGCCATCATCTCACCCGTCAGCACCAGGTGCACGCCGGGAATGTCCCAGGCCTTGCTGGCGTCGATCGACTTGATCCTGGCGTGCGCCAGCGGGCTGCGCAGGATCTCCATGTGCAGCATGCCAGGGAGCACGATGTCGTCGGTGTAGTTGCCCTTGCCGCGGATGAACCGGTTGTCCTCCACCCGCTTGCGGCTCGCGCCTAGCCCGCCGATCTTGATCTCGTCTACTGCCTGGGACATCTCTTGTTCCCTGCCTAGTTCCCGGACTCGCTGCTGGCACCGCTTGCGTTACCGGGGTCGTCCCCCGGGCTAACACCGCGCAGCTTCGCGGCGGCCCACAGCACGGACTTCACGATGTTCTGGTAGCC
>JASIBJ010000629.1 GCA_030045215.1 Streptosporangiaceae bacterium
AGACCTACGCCCAGCTGTCCGAGGCGGCAATGGCCCTGCCGACGACGAGCCCGAAGTACGTCGCGCTTGAGGCCCAGGTGCAGACCGTCTTCCGCGGTGACGCGCTGCGCAGCATGCTGCTGAACGCGTTCGGCTGGTGGAAGGTCTCCCAGATCGCCTACATCTTCTCGCTCATCGCCTTCGGCCTGGGCGCCATCTCCTTCGCGGGCGGCGCGTTCGGCCTCGGCTGGGCTGCGCGCAAGCGCCCGGCGGTGGCACTCGACCACACCACCCACGAGGTCATCAAGGCCTCATGACACCGGCCCGCCAGCACATCAACTCCATCCAATTCCATAGACGTCCGGCCGGCGGCCCACCCTGCGCAGACCGCCGGCCGGATCGCTAACTCCACGGCATGGCAGGACTCCCGCCATGCGGCGCAGGCGGGAAGATGCGGGCGCTGACACCCGGCTGCCAGGCCACTCACAGGCCTGGCAGCGGCGGTCAGTGCCCGCAGAGATGTTTCTGGCCACCTTCGAATCGCGGGCGGCGGGGATTGCCCTGACCTCCCCGACCCCGGTCGTCTGCCTGCCGTGCCCAGGCGTGAGCGCCCGCCCGTAGCCACAGGCCATCGCCAGCGTCATCCCGTACAACCTGGAAGGCTGCTGGGACTGGTGCGGCTACGATGGGCCGGACTTCGCGGTCAAGAGCGCCCCGCAGACGGGCCTTAGATGAGGTAACAGCCGGAACGATAGCCGTGAGCGCAGAACGCACCAAGCTCGGCCGAGATGCCTGCCCGCAGTCCGTAGCGGCCGTCGACGGCATGCGTAACAAAGTCCGGACCCAGCATCGCCAGCAGCTGCGGTCCCGCGCTGGTATGGGTAGCAAGACGGACGTGTCCGCGACGTCGGCCTCGTCGAATCCTGGCAAGTCCACAGCATGCACATCCTGATCGTTGGCGCCGGGGTGATCGGCAGCGTTTACGGGGCTCACCTCGGCGCTGCGGGTCACCAGATCTCCGTCCTCGCGCATGGCGAGCGGACTGCGACGATCGGCGCCCACGGCCTGCGAGTCCGGGAGGCTACGACCGGTTTGGAAACTCGCGCGCCCGCTCGGATCGTCACCTCGGCACGGCAGGCGGACATCGACGTGATCCTCGTCGCCGTGCGGCGCGACCAGTTGTCCGCTGTCAGTGCACCTCTTGCCGATGCGCCCCCGGTTGCGCTCGTACTGTTCATGGGCAATAACCCGGCTGGCCGCTCGGGGCTGGCCATGCAGCTCGCGGCACCAGTGGCACTGGGTTTTCCAGGCGTTGGCGGGACCCGCGCTGATGGGCTAGTCACCTACTACATGATCGCCCAGCAGCCGACGGCGATCGAGGCCACCGACGACCCGCGCCTGGCCGAGATCGCCAGTGCGCTCACGTCGCGGGGATTCCCCGTCCAGCGCGTCGCTGACATGGACGGGTGGCTGGCCTATCACGCCGTGTTCATCGCGGCTGTCTGCGCCGCGCTGTACCGCTGCGGCACAGACCCCGGCCGCCTCGCCGGGGACCGCGCGACGCTCAGGCTCATGTGCGCCGCCATCACTGAAGGCTTTCAAGCCCTGCGTGCTCAACACGTCGGGGGCTGCCCGCGCAACCTTACAGTCCTGCACAGTCCGTGGCTTTCACCCGTGGCGGTTCGCTACTGGGCCCGGGCAATGCGCTCGCCGATGGGTGAACTGGCGTTCGCCGCCCACGCGCGCCGGGCGCAGCCCGAGATGCGCATTCTCGCCCGCGACGTCCTCGAACGGGTAACGGGTGCGACACCGACGGCGACGATTGACGAGTTGCTGGCCTAAGCCCGACCGGCCGGGATGGATCTACGTCCACGCCAGCCTCTCGCAGTCGATGGTTGGCTTTTCGGTCCAAGTGGACGGTGTGGCCGAGGCTGAGTGAGGAGCGAGGCGGTGCGGGGTCGGTCGTTGAGTCCGGCGGCAATGGCCGGTTGGCTAGGAGCGTTCGGCTGGCGGGCGGGGCTCATCATCGATGACGTCAGCGACAGCCTGGACGGTGGTCTTGAAGGCGTCGGTGCTGCGGGCGGCCCGGCTCAAGACGAGGGCACCCTCGAACGCGGACATCACGAGATCGGCCAGGCGGATTGCGCGGCCCGGACCAATGGCCCATGTTTCGAATTCGCGGGTCAGCGCCGCCCGCCACCGCCCGAAGACTGCCTCGAAGTCGGCGCTGAGTTCCTCATTCTCGGGAGCTAGCTCCAGCACCATCGTGGCGATGGCGCATCCGCTGCGGTAGTCCGAGTCTTCCATGCGCGCCGCCACCACGTCGCCGAGGGCGCGCACCAGCGATCCGGGACCGTCGGCGCGGTCTGCCGCGAGGGCGACGAGCTCCTCGATCTCATCGCCGGCCAGTGCGATGGCCTCGCGGGCCAGTTCCTGCTTGCCGCCGGGGAAGTGGAAGTAGGTTGATCCGCGCGGCGCCCCGCTGGCCTGGATCACGTCCGAGAAGGCGGTGGCGTGATAGCCGCGCTGCCGGAACAGTTCCGCGGCGGCGAGGATCATCCGTGAGCGGCTGTCGGTACGACGAGGCATCGCCCTTCATCCTGCATCTTGACTAAGTCTGTCGTGCGTCATAGTTTGTTTCTAAGTCGCACAGCATACTTTACATAGTCTACGGGCCGTCAGCATCCTGCTGCGTGGCGCTGGCTCGCGAGCTTCAGTGCGACCCGGCTGGCCGCAGACGGCCGCGATAACCACCTCAGGACCGCCAAGGGGCTCCCGGGTGGGGCCAGCACGGAGAAAGAAGCGTGGGTTCATGTCTGATGCCGCTTTCGCCGACAGCGCCTGGGACCGGCGGCGCTGGCTCATCCTGGGCGTGATCGCGCTGGCGCAACTGATGGTTGTGCTGGACCTCACGGTGATGAATATCGCGCTGCCGTCGGCGCAGCGGGCCCTGCATTTCACCACAGTGGACCGGCAGTGGGTGGTGACCGCCTACTCGCTGGCGTTCGGCAGTCTGCTGCTGCTGGGCGGCAGGCTCGCTGATCTGCTGGGCCGGAAGGTCACGTTCTTGGCCGGCCTGGTCGGTTTCGCTGGCGTGTCGGCCATCGGCGGCGCGTCGGTCAACTTCACCATGCTGATAATTGCGCGGGCCTGCCAGGGCGCGTTCGCGGCGCTGCTGGTGCCGTCGGCGCTGTCTCTGCTGACCACCAGCTTCACCGGGCAAAAGGACCGCGGCCGGGCATTTGGCATCTACGGGGCGATCGCCGGGGCCGGCGGCGCGGTGGGCCTGCTGGTGGGCGGCGTGCTGACTGAGTACCTGTCGTGGCGGTGGACCCTGTATGTGAACCTGCTCTTCGCCGGGGTATCTGTGCTGGGCGGTGCGCTGCTGCTCAAGCGCCAGCCGTCCCCGGCCAAGCCGAGGCTGGACCTGCCCGGCGTGCTGCTGGTCTCGGGCGCGGTGTTCTGCCTGGTCTACGGTTTCGCTAACGCGGCCTCCCATGGCTGGTCAGCCCCGTCCACCTACGTGTTCCTGGCAACCGGCGTGGCACTGGGCCTGTTGTTCGCGCTGTGGCAGGGGCGGGCTGCCCATCCGCTGCTGCCGCCCCGCGTGGTGCTCGACCGCAACCGCGGCGGTGCCTACCTGTCCATGTTCGTCGCCGCCGCCGGGCTGTTCGGAACGTTCTTGTTCATGACCTACTACCTGCAGCAGGCGCTGCGCTACTCGCCGGTGGTGACCGGCGTGGCATTCCTGCCGCTCAGCGCCGGCCTCATTCTCGCATCCAATCTGTCTACGATCGTGCTGATGCCGCGGGTCGGGCCCAAGCCGCTGGTCACGGTCGGCATGCTCGGCGCAGCAGGCGGCGCGGCCTGGCTGGCGCAGCTAGGCCCGCGCACCGGCTATGGCACGGGCGTGCTGGGCCCGATGATCCTGGCCGGGGTCGGCCTCGGCCTGGTGATCGCGCCGGCGATCAACACCGGCACCTTCGGCGTCGTACCGCAGGACGCGGGAGCGGCATCCGCGACCGTCACCGTCGGCCAGCAACTGGGCGCCTCGGTCGGCACCTCGCTGCTGAACACCATCTTCGCCAGCGCCGTGACCGCTTACCTTGCTGCCAACATTGCCGCCGCCCGGCTGATCGGCCGCCATGCGCTCGCCGGGCTGGCACTGGCACACGGCTATGACACCGCGTTCTGGTGGACCGCCGGCATTTTCGCGGGCGGCGCAGTCGTCGGCGGCACGCTGCTCCGACGCGGGCCACTGCATCAAGCCCGCCCGCTTTCCCCGCCATCCGACCGGGTGGCAACAGCACAGGCCGAGCCAGCCCAGGAACAGGCCCGGTGACCGGGTCATTCCGGCCGTACCGGATGGCTGCACTGAGCGCGCGCCTACGTGCGGCACGCCGACTTTGTGCCGCAGAAACCCACATCACGAAAGGCAGATCACGATGACTGTTTCCGACAGCACGGTCGCCATCATCGGCGCCGGCACGATCGGCAGCACGCTCGCCGAGCACTTCGCGGCGGGCGGTCAGGACTTTCTGCTGGCCGGCCGTGACGTGGAAGTCACGGAGAAGCTTGCGGCCAGCCTCGATGGCCACGCCGAAGCGGTTACCGTCGATGAGGCCGTCGGACGAGCCGACGTGCTCGTGGTCGCCGTGTGGCTTGACGACTTCCGGCAGTTCGTCGCCGACTATGGCGGCCGGCTCGCGGGCAAGATAATCGTCGACCCGAGCAACCCGGTCGGCCCGGATGGCTCCGGTGGCTACCGCAAGCTCATCGGCGAGGAGGAGTCCTCGGGTCAGCTCCTGGCCGGGCTGCTGCCGGCCGGAGCCCGGCTGGTCAAGGCGTTTGGCACCCTGTCGGCCCCGACGCTGTCGGCGGCCGCGCGGCGCACGCCCGACCGGACGGTGCTGTTCTACGCGGCCGACGATGGCGCCGCAGGCGACCTGGTCGCTGATCTGATCCGCGCGGCCGGCTTCGAACCTGTCAGTGTCGGCGGCCTGGACCAGTCCATCCGCATCGAGATGTACGGCGACCTGCACGAATTCGGCGCTCTCGGCCGGGCCGTGACCAAATCCGAGGCACTGGCAGCGGTCTGACGCGGCCAGCCCGGCCCAATTCCCAACGCAGCGCCCCGGCGCAGCGGGGACCGCGGATCGCAACGGCGCGTCGCGGCGGGCGCGCAGCGTGGCGGAGGCGGAAGGAGGCGGGCAGCCCGCGTGGAGGAGGAACGCTTGACGGACACCGAGTTCCGGCTGACCGTGAACGGCGCACAGCGAAGCGTGACCTGCGAGCCGGACGCGCCGTTGCTCAGCGTGCTCCGCCAGGACCTCGGCCTGGCCGGGCCGAAGTTCGGCTGCGGGACAGGGCAGTGCGGGGCGTGCACCGTGCTCATCGACGGCAGCGCGCGGTCGTCCTGCAATATGCCGGTGTCGGGCGTGAACAGCCCTGTCAC
>JASIBJ010000630.1 GCA_030045215.1 Streptosporangiaceae bacterium
ACAGCCAGCGGGTGCGCGATCGGCACGCCGCCAGCCGGCAGCGGGCCCGCGACCGGTACAGCCGGATCCGGGCGAGCGCACAGCGGCTGGCGCTGCGGGGGCCGTTCAGGGTGCCGGAGCACGGGCAGGCGAGTTCGGGTCGCAGCCAGGTTCAGCCGACACAGAAGGGCGAAGACGCCAGGTGACCGACGCAATCAGGGCCGAGGGCCTCGTGAAGAATTTCGGCAAGACGTGTGCCCTCGCGGGCATTGACCTGGCTGCCCGGGCCGGCACGGTGCTCGGCGTGCTCGGCCCGAATGGCGCGGGCAAGACGACTGCCGTGCGGATCCTGACCACCCTCCTGCAGCCCGACGGTGGCAAGGCGATGGTGGGCGGCTACGACGTCGTCACCGACGCTCACCGGGTCCGGCAGCTTGTCGGGCTAACCGGGCAGTACGCATCGGTGGACGACGGGCTGACCGGAACGAACAACCTGGTCATGATCGGTCGGCTGCTGGGTCTGAGCCGACGGGATTCCAGGGCGACAGCCGCCGAGCTGCTGGCGAGGTTCGATCTGTCTGAGGCAGCGGGCCGCCCGGTGAAGACGTACTCGGGCGGCATGCGCAGGCGCATCGACCTAGCCGCGAGCTTGGTCGGCCGCCCGAAGGTGCTCTTCCTTGACGAGCCGACCACCGGGCTGGACCCCCAGGCCCGCAGCGACGTCTGGGACATGATCCGCGGCCTGGTGACAGAAGGCGTCACGGTGCTGCTGACGACGCAGTACCTCGAAGAAGCCGATCAGCTCGCCGATGACATCGCCGTAATCGACCACGGCAAGGTCATCGCCACCGGGACGCCCGATGAGCTGAAGGCGCGCGTCGGCGGGCAAGTCCTCGAGGTCGTTCCGGCCGACCTGTCCCGGCTGGCCGATGTCTCAGCCGTATTGGCGGGCTGGACGTCGAACACGCCGGTGCAGGACCCGTCAGGCCGCCGGGTGACGATCCAGCTGAGCAAGGCGTCGGTGCTGCCGGGCATCGTGCGCCAACTGGATGACAGCGAGATCGAGCTGGCTGAGTTCAGCCTGCACAAGAGCAGCCTGGATGAGGTGTTCCTGACGCTGACCGGGCACCACGCCGAGGTGGACGGGGGCATGGCCGGAACGGACACGCCGCGGGAACCAGAGCTGGCCGGCCGGGCGCCGGGCGGCACGCAGGGGAGCACGCGATGACGGCGGCCAGCCTCGGCAGCACCGGGTCCGTGCCGGCCGCGCCAGCTCGGCGAGTCAGCGTTGTGACCGGGCTGCAGAACTCGTTCACGCTCACCTGGCGCAGCGTGCTGAAGATCCGCACCAACGCGGAGGACCTGCTTGGCCTGAGCCTGCAGCCGGTGATGTTCCTGCTGCTGTTCACGTATGTCTTCGGGGGCGCCATTGAGCACGGGAACGTGCAGGCGTACCTGGAGTACGTGATGCCCGGCATCCTTGTCCAGACCGTCCTGTTCGCGACGCTCGGCACCGGGCTGATGCTGAACCAGGACATCTCGGCGGGGATCTTCGACCGGTTCCGCAGCCTGCCGATCGCTCGGTGGGCGCCGCTGGCGGGAGCGATTCTCGGCGACGTCGCGAGGTACGTAATCTCGGTCGTGGTGACTCTCGGGTTCGGCGTGGTGCTGGGCTTCCGTGTCCATACCAACCCTGTTGCCGCCGTAGCCGGCTGCCTGCTGGTCCTCGCCTTCGCGATGGCCATGTGCTGGCTGTCGGCGCTGATCGGGCTGTCGGTCAAGACTCCGCAGGGCGTGCAGGTGTTCGGCTTCATTGCCATGTTCCCGCTCATCTTCGCCAGCGGGCTGCTGGTGCCCGTCAGTACCATGCCCGGCTGGCTGCAGGCATTCGCCAAGGCGAACCCGGTGACCTTGCTCGCGGCGGCCTGCCGCGGCCTCATGGTTCGCGGAGCTGTCGCCGTGCCAGCCGGTGAGTCGATGTTGTGGGCTCTTGGCCTCGTGGTGGTCTTCGCGCCCCTGGCGGTGCGTGTGTATCGTCGCAAGACGTGACATCTTCGGGAGGCACGCCGGAGCTGGTCGAGCGCGCATACGCCGCTGCACGGTCGATAGGCTTCCCGGTCACGGCCGACGATCCCGGACACGGCCGCGGGTCGGCCTGCCTGCCCGGGGTCGGCCGCTTCCTCGCGGTGCTTGCCGCCGGCTGCCAGGGAGGGCGGATCGGAGAGCTGGGC
The DNA here is from genome assembly GCA_030045215.1 of Streptosporangiaceae bacterium. The sequence goes on from JASIBJ010000630.1 coordinate 2,211, forward strand.
ACGGGGACCGGGATCGGGACGGCCTGGATGTCGGGCGCGATGCCCGCTGACTGCACGCTCGTCACGGCCGAGATCGACCCGATCCGGGCCGCCACCGCGAAGGACGTACTCGCGGGCGACCAGCGGGTCGCCGTCTTGACCGGGGACGCGGTCGAGCTCATCACGACCCTCGGGCCCTTTGACCTGATCTTCGCCGATTGCGGGGTGCGGGACGGTGAGACGTTCGGCGCCCTGGTGAGCCAGCTGCGGCCTGGCGGCCGGATCGTGATGGACGACATCACGCCGGAGCTGCTGCTGCCGGCCGAATCGCCGCTCCGGGTGCGGGACCTCAAGCGCGAGATGTTCGCGGCCGACGCCCGGCTGACCTGGACCGAGGTGGTACTGCCTGACCTGGCGAACTCGCTGCTGGTCGGCACCCGCAAATAACGCGATCCCGGATACTGAAGTGACGGCGTGGGCCGCCGTCCGCGAGGATAGATCACATGCCTAGCCAGTTCGACCCCGCGTCCGGAACCCGTGACTTCCTCGGTGCTGACGTCGAGCGGCGAGAGCATGCCTTCAGCGTGGTCCGGTCCGTCTTCGCCAGCTACGGATTCGAGCCGCTGCAGACCCCCGCGTTCGAGCGGCTCGACGTCCTGATGGGCAAGTACGGCGATGAGGGCGAGAAGCTGGTCTTCAAGATCCTCCGCCGGGGCGAGCACGAGGCGACCGGCGAGGCGGATCTGGCCCTGCGCTATGACATGACGGTCCCGCTCGCCCGGGTGACGGCGGCCTATGGCAGCCAGCTGCCGACCCCGTATAAGCGCTATGCGATGGGCCCGGTCTGGCGCGCGGACCGGCCGGGCAAGGACCGCTACCGCGAGTTCGTGCAGTGCGATCTGGACACCCTGGGGTCGGCGTCCGCCATGGCCGACGCCGAGGTGCTGTGCGCGCACCACGACGCCGTGGCGGCGCTTGGCCTCCGTGAATTCAGCATCCAGCTGAACTCCCGTGAGGTTCTGGCTGGCCTGCTCGAGTCCTTCGCGATCCCGCCGGAGATCGGGCCCTCGGTCCTGATTGCCCTGGACAAGCTGGACCGGCTGACGCCTGCCGAGGTGGTGGCCGAGCTATCCGAGCGCGACCTGGATACCTTGGTCGCGCGGGAGCTGGTGGAGACTCTCACTGCTCCTGACGCGACAGACCGGCTGCGGGTGGTGCTGAAGCACAGCGACGCTGGCACGTCCGGCCTGGACGTGGTCGACACGGTGCTCTCGCTCGTTTCCGGGCAGATCCCGGCCGAGCGGATCGCGTTCACCCCGCGGCTGGTCCGCGGTCTCAGCTATTACACCGGCCCGATCTGGGAGTTCGTGACCCCGCGGGTGGCCGGGTCCATCGGCGGCGGCGGCCGGTACGACCACCTGATCGAGCAGCTCGGCGGCCCGGACATGCCGGCCACCGGGTCCTCCATCGGCGTCGAGCGCATCCTGCCCTTGCTGCCGGGCGCCGGCGTGCCGCCCGCGAGGCTGGACGTGGCGGTGACGGTGATGGGGCCTGAACTGGCCAGCGAGCCCTTCGACCTCGCCGCGAGCGCGCGCACCGCCGGCTTGCGGTCGAGCATGTACCTGGGCTCGTCCGGCAAGCTTGGCAAGCAGCTGAAGTGGGCCAGCGACAGCGGGGCCCGGTGGTGCCTGATCTACGGCGAGCAGGAGCGGCAGGCTGGCGTGGTCACCGTCCGCGACATGCGCAGCGGCCAGCAGGCTGAGGTCCCGGTGGCGGAGCTGAGCACGTACCTGGCCGGCCTGGCCGGGCAGGACAGCTGAGCGCCCGGTCCCGTGGATCCGCAAGCCTGGCATGCCAGCCTGGCCGGCGTAGTGGTCGCGGCCGGCGCGCTGATCAGGGACCCGGATGGCCGGGTGCTCTGCGTGAAGCCGAACTACCGCGACTACTGGACGCTGCCGGGCGGGATCTGCGAGGCGGGCGAGCCCCCGCACGTGTGCTGTGCCAGGGAGGTCGCCGAGGAGGTCGGGCTCGACCGGCCGGTCGGCAGGCTGCTCACGATCGACTGGCAGCTGGCCCTGCCCGAGTACGGTCCGGCGGCGCGGCCGTCAATGTACTTCATCTTCGACGGCGGGGTGGTGCCGGCCAGCGCCGGGATCGTCTTGCAGCAGGACGAGCTGGATGACTACCGGTTCGCGCCGTCGGCGAGCCTGGCGGACCTGCTGGCCCCGGCCGGCTTGCGCCGGACCCTCGCGGCGCTGGCCGTGACCGATGGCCTGGGTCCCAGCTACCTGCCGCATGAGCCGAGCTGACCCTGCCGCCGCCGCTCAGGCCGAACCGGCCGGTTAGCCCGCGAGCGCCGCGCGGCTGTCGAGGACGGCCGGCGTCGGCAGGCGGTCGACCCGGGTGACCGCGGTAGCGCCGAGCAGGTCCGCCAGGTGCCGCTCGACCGGCTCGAGCACGTCGGCCACAGTGACCGGCCGCCCGGCCTCGGCTGACAGCGTCGTGACCGACGCATCGCGAATGCCGCAGGGCACGATGCGGTCGTACCAGGACAGGTCGCAGTCACAGTTCAGGGCGAAGCCGTGCATCGTGACGCCTCTGGCGACCCGGATGCCGATGGCGCCGACCTTGCGGTCCGGCCGGCCACTGCCGTCGCCGCGCAGCCATGCTCCGCTGCGGCCGTCGACCCGGCCCGCCCGCACACCGAAGTCGGCGCAGACGCGGATGAGCGCTTCCTCGATCGTGCGCACGTAGCCGACGACGTCGATCGGCTCGGGCAGGGCGACGATCGGGTATCCGACGAGCTGACCGGGACCGTGCCAGGTGATCTGCCCGCCCCGGTCGACATCGATGACCGGTGCCCCGGGGTCGCCGGCCGGGCGGTCCATCGGGCTCGTGCGCTTGCCGGCCGTATACACCGGCTGGTGCTCCAGCAACAGGCAGGTATCGGGAATCTCACCCCGTACCCGCTGCCCGTGGACCTGCCGCTGCAGGTCCCAGGTCTCCAGATATCCGATCGCCTCAGGGCCAAGGCCAATCCGGGCAAGCACCAGTTCACCATGCACGGTGTCAGACTATGCCGCCCCAGGGGCGCGTACGCCGGACCGGGGCGCGCACGCCGGACCGGGAGCCGCCCGGTCGCACCGCGGTGAACATTCGGCAGCTATCGGCCTAATCCTCTTCTCAAGATGTATCGCGTTTATTAGCATGCGGTGTTAGGGGCACGCGACAAGGGGACCACGCGACAAGGGGACGAGGGCTCATGACGACAAGCGCAGCGCAGATTCTCGGGGCGCTGACCACACCGCAGGGCAAGGCCGATCCCTACCCGCTGTATGCGGAGCTCCACGACCTCGGCGAGGCGGCCAGGTTCGCACCCGGCGAAGTGGTTCTGGTGGGCTACGACGCGATCAACACCGTGCTCCGGGATCCGGGCTACCAGCGTGCCGACCTGGCAATGATCGGGGCGGTGTTTCCCGAGTGGGGAGAGCACGTTTCGCTGAGGCACAGCGCGGACTGGATCCTCAACCTCAACGGGCCTGAGCACACCCGGATCAGAGGGCTGATCGCTAAGGCCTTTACCGCCCGCCGGGTGGCCAGCCTGCGGCCGGCTATCGAGCAGATGACCGATGAGCTGCTGGACGCGATGGCCGACCGCGGCGCCGACGGCAGCCCGGTGGAGTTCATGCACGATTTCGCCTACCTGCTGCCGGTCACGGTCATCTGCGAGCTGATCGGCATCCCCGAGTCCGACCGGGAGACCTTCAGGCCGATAGCTCGCGCGATCGCGACGGTCTTCGACTTCGAAGGTTTCGATGAGCTTGAGGCCGCCGACGAGGCGACCGTCGAACTCGAGGCGTACTACACGGGGCTGGCTGCGAAGCGCCGGGCCGAGCCCAGGGATGATCTGCTCAGCGCGCTGGTCGGCATAGCCGATGAGCAGGACGGCAGGCTCAGCGACGCCGAGCTGACGCGCAACCTCACGCTGCTGCTGGTCGCGGGGTTCGAGACGACGACGAACCTGCTCGGCAACGGCCTGCAGCTACTGCTGCACGACGGCGCCCTGGCGGCCGGGGTGCGCGCCGGCGAGGTACCGGTGACCCCGTTCGTCGAGGAGGTGCTGCGCTACGACTCGCCCGTGCAGCTGGCCTCTAGCTGCATCGGCTACGAGTCAGAACTCGGCGGGCTGCGCATCGAGGCGGGCGATGTCCTGATGCCGGTGGTGGGCGCCGGGAATAGGGACCCGCGCAAGTTCACCGCTCCCGACAAGTTCGACCCGATGCGTGGTGAGGCCAGCCCGCTAAGCTTCGGCGGCGGCCCGCACTTCTGCGTGGGGGCGGCTCTGGCCCGGCTAGAGGCGGGGGTGGCCTTCCCCCGGCTCCTGGCCAGGTTCCCCGCGATCGCCGCGGCCGGCGACCCGGTACGCCGGACCGGCCTGGTGCTGCGCGGATTCGACATCCTGCCGGTCACAGTCGGCTAGCGGCGCGAAGGACGCGGGTCACCGATGAACGCAGAAGAGATCTTCACCGCGCTGCTGGAGCCGGCCGGGCGCGACGACCCCTACCCGCTCTACGCACAACTGCACAAGCTCGGCGAGGTCGTGCCGACATCGCTTGGGGTGGTACTCGTGCCGGGCTATGACGCGATCAGCTCGGTTTTGCGCGACCCGGCCTACCTGGTGCAGGACAGTGCCCGCCTGGATGAGATAGATCCTGGCTGGCGCGACCATCCGTCGGCCGGCGCGGAGGCGATCCTCAGCCTCAACCCGCCCGACCACGCCAGGATCAGGAGCCTGATCTCCGGCGCGTTCACGCCGCGGCGGATCGCGGGCCTGCGGCCGGCCATCGAGCAGATGACCGAGCGGCTGCTCGATGCGATGGCGGACCGTGGCGCGGGCGGCGCGCCGGCGGACTTCATGCACGACTTCGCGTTCCTGCTGCCGGTCACGGTCATTTGCGAGCTGATCGGGATCCCCGAGGCGGACCGCGAGAGCTTCCGGCCGGTCGGCAGGGACCTGGCCGCCACGATCGAGCCCATGCCGGACGACGAGGTCATCGCCCGCGCCGACGCAGCAGCGATCTGGCTGGATGAGTACTTCACGAAACTCGCGGCCGAGCGGCGGGCCGAGCCACGCGATGACCTGATGTCCGCCCTGGTCGAGATCAGCGATGCCGAGGATGGCCGGCTGAGTGATGCCGCGCTGCTGGACAACCTGACTCTGCTGCTGGTTGCGGGCTTCGAGACAACAACAAACCTGCTTGGGAACGGGGTGCACCTCCTGCTGCACGACGCCGAACTTGCTGGTGCCGTCCGCAGCGGGTCGATTCCGCCCGCGTCTTTCGTCGAAGAGGTCCTGCGGTACGACGCGCCCGTGCAGATGACTAGCAGGCGCCGCCGGGATCCGGCGGAGATCCGCGGCGTGCCGGTCACGCCGCACGAGGAGGTCATTCTCCTGCTGGGCGCGGGCAACAGGGACGGCCGCCGTTTCCCTGACCCGGACACCTTCAGCCCGCAGCGCGCCGTGGGCGGGCCGCTGAGCTTCGGGGCCGGGGCCCACTTCTGTATCGGCGCTGCTCTGGCCCGGCTCGAGTCAGATGTCGCCTTTCCCCGGCTGCTGGCGCGCTTTCCCGGCCTCGCGCCCGCCGGCGTGCCGCAACGCCGCAACGGCCTGGTGCTGCGGGGCTTCGACGAGCTGCCAGTGACCATCGGGTAGCACCGACCAGCCAGAAGCCTCAGGCCGCAGCTCCCGCCCGCGACACGGCGAGGGCGTTGGCGGCTTTTGCCTCGCCCTGCGGCGGGAATGTGTTGCGTCACGGGATGGCTTGCCACTGAAGCGGGCACGAGGTGCCGGCGGGCGCCGAGGCGCGTTAGCTGGCATAGGCGTCAGCCGGGGCGGAGAGCGCCGATCTGCAGGAGGTGCGGGCGGATGATCGACCAGGAGCAACTGCGCCGCTTGAGCTCGGGCGAGCGGCTTGAGCTGATGCACACGCTGGCCGCCATGGACGCACCTGACCCAGCCTCGATCGCCGGGGGGGTCCGGCGGCGGGCACTCGCGCTGGCGCTGATCATCGTGTGCTGCGTCGTGCTGGTGGCCTGGATCGGCGTGCTGGCCGCCACGCTGCCGCGCTACTACCGGACTGGCGGGTGGCGCGGTGCCTGGGTCGGGTTCGACGTCTTCCTGCTGGCGGCGTTCGCGGTCACCGGGTGGGCCGCGTGGAAGCGCCGCCAGATAGTGATCATTTGCCTGGTTGTGCTGGCGACGCTGCTGTGCTGCGATGCGTGGTTCGACGTGGTCCTGGACGCGCGGACGCCAGGCTTCTACTGGAGCCTGGCCTCCGCCCTGGTGATCGAGCTGCCGCTGGCCACGCTGGCGATCGCGGCGGCACGCCGGTTCCTGCGCCTGACCAGCCGGGCGATGTGGCGGTATCAGGGCAACCAGGGCCCGATCCCGCCGCTGCGCGATATGCGGCTGGTCGGCACCAGCGCGGGCCGGCCGCTGCATGACCTGCTGGCCGGTCCCGGGGCCTGCGCCGAGACGGGCCGCGGGCCTACCGGCAGGGTCACCTAGCCGGAGCGTCGGCCAGCGCCGCGGCGATCGCCGGCCCGATCTGCGGGTACCGGAACGCAAAGCCGGCCTTTTCCAGCCGGGCCGGCCGCACGCGGCAGCTCGAGAGCAGCTCGCCCGACAGCTCACCCAGCGCGCCCCGCACCAGCCCGGCGGGCACTACCAGCCGGGCGGACCGGTGCAGTTCCCTGGCCAGGGCCGAGGTGAACTCGGCATTCGTGACTGGCGTCGGCGCGGTCAGGTTGACCGGCCCGGCGAACTGGCCGTCGGACAGCAGGAATCGGCAGGCCCCGACATGATCCTCGATCGAGATCCAGCTCATGTACTGGGTACCCGGGCCGATCCGGGCGCCGAGACCGAGGCGGAACGGCAGCAGCAGCGGCCTGAGCATGCCACCCCGGCGGGAAAGCACGATCCCCGACCTCAGGTTCACTACCCGCACCCCCGCGTCGGTGGCCGGCTGCGCGGCGGCCTCCCAGTCGCGGACCAGGTCGGCGAGGAATCCGCGCCCAGGGGGCGCGCTCTCGTCGACTTCGCGCCCCCCGGTGTCGCCGTACCAGCCGATGGCCGAGGCGATCAGCATCACCGGCGGCGGCTGTGGTGCGCCGAGGACGGCGCGGGTCAGGCTGGCGGTGCTGGCGATCCGGCTTGCGCGCAGCTCGCGCTTGCGGGCAGCGGTCCACCGGCCGCCCGCAACCGGCGCGCCCGACAGGTGCACGAGGGCAT
>JASIBJ010000631.1 GCA_030045215.1 Streptosporangiaceae bacterium
AGTACGTCGGCGGGTCGCTGGCCGCGCCAGGCTGGGGCGACATCATCGATTGGCTAGCGCGCACCAGGGTCAAGGCGGCGGCCGGATCCTCAACTGCCGCGGGTCACGCTGCGGCATACGCCTTCATCGACGATGTACTGCCTACCTCCGGGCGCATCTCCGTCCGCCGGGCGAGGGCGACCATCGCCCGGACCTCCGACGCGGAAGCCACCGAGACCGCGCGGGCACGCGGCTGATCCCGTCGGGGCCACGTCCCCGCCCAGCAACGAGTCACTCAGGCACCGCGGCTCGCGAAGTCTCGTCCAGCTCGATGAGCGGCACCGGCCCGGCCGGAGCCGGCACGTAGGCAAAATTCTTCGCCCGGGCGCCGCCGTCGACGACCAGGTCGGTGCCGGTGATCAGCCGAGCGTCGATTTAGTGCTGCCGAGCGACGGCCCCAGGCGCTCGGCGGCTGAATTTCTGGCGGTTGCGCTCAACCTCCAGTTGGTGGGCGGGACTTATACAAGTGAGGGCAAGCACAAGGCCGTGGGAGGCGCGGATGGATTGGGCCGGGCACGCGTCCTTGGAGCGCGAGTTTGACTGCTTCGCGGCCGAGGTGTCGGAGCCGCTTCTGCGCACCGGCCACCTCATGACCGGCGACGCTCGGGACGCGGAGGACTTGGTCCAGGAAACGCTGTTGAGGGTGGCGCGGCGGTGGAAGCGGGTGCGGTCCATGGATCACCCGGCCGCCTATGCCCGCCGGGTCCTTATCAACCTGGTACTGCATGACGCCGACCGGCGGGCGACGCAGCGGACCGAACTGTGGCCGCAGGGCGGCGCGGCCGAAGCTGCCGACGAGAGCTCGGCGCGGGCCCTGCTGGAGGTCGATGACCTGGCCGAATTCCGATGGGCGCTGGCGCAACTGCCTGCGCGGCAGCGGGCCGTGCTGGTGCTGCGCTACTGGGCTGACCTGCCGGTGGCCGAGGTCGCCGACATCCTGCGGTGCTCGGAAGGGACGGTCAAGAGCACCGCGTCCAGGGCGGCAGCGCGCCTGGCCGAGGCTCTCGGGCACAGCTCGCAGCCAGTTTGCCGGACCCGCCGATCCGCGACCACGAAGGGAACCATCTGATGCCGACCGAGGAACTTGAGAACGCGCTGCGCAGCGTGCTTGCCCAGGCGGCTGCCGATATCCAGGACCCGGAGCAGGCGACCCAGCGGCTGGTGCGGCGCGATTACCGGCCAGGACGCAGCCGCCAGAAGCTCGGCACGGGCATGACCGCCGCCGCGGCCGCCGCGGCAGCGGTACTAGGGCTCGGCCTGAGCGGGGTCTTTGACTCGGCGCAGGCGGGCGGCACGGACACCATCCGGACTGCGGCCTTCACGCTCGTCAAGGACGCCAACGGCATGGTGACGCTGACCATCAACCTGTTCGCGGTTCTGGAACCGAACGCGCTGAAAACCGACCTTGAGCAAGACGGCATCCCGGCGATCGTCACTACCGGCAGCTTCTGCTCCTCAGCTCATGCGCCGGCTGGCTTCGCCCAGGTTGTGACAGTGAGTGGGCCAAAGGGATCGCGAACCATGACGATCAACCCAGCGGCCATGCCCGTCGGCACCGAGCTGAGCTTCGGCTACTTCCACACTCCGCCAGCGGCGGGCTCTCCCGCGGGCCAGGCGGCAGCGCTCGCGCTCATCGACACCAACTCCTATAACTGCGCCAGCGCCGTGGTGACGGCCACTGGGCCGCCGCCTCCCGGCGCCGTCTCAATGGTGGTGAACATCCCCCGCTGATCCAACGCCAGCGAAGTCGTCTCTGAAGATGGGGTCACGGTGAGGCGTTCGGTGAGGCGCCCGGTCCTGATCGGCGCGGGCGCGGCGGCGGCGGTGGCGGCCTGGTGGTGGACCGATTCGGCCCCCTACCCGTACGCACAGCGGTGGCTACTAGACCTGCCGCTGCCGTTTTTGACTAACCGTCGCCTCGACGCGCTGCTGGCCGCCCGGCCAGGCGAGCGGGTGCTGGAGATCGGGCCGGGCACCGGCCTGCAGGCCCTGCACACGGCCAGCCTCCTCGGCGCCGACGGGCGGCTGGACATCGTCGACATCCAGCAGCCGATGCTCGATCACGTCATGCGCCGGGCTGCGGGCAAGAACATCGGCCCGATCGTCCCGAACAAGGCGGACGCCAGGGAGCTCCCGTTTGACAACGGCAGCTTCGACGCCGCCTACCTGGTGACGGTCCTCGGCGAGATCCCCGACCCGGCCGCCGCCGTCCGGGAGATCGGGCGCGTCCTGAGGCCAGGCGGGCGGCTGGTCGTCGGGGAATTCCTTGACCGCCATTACGTCCCGCTCGTGACCTTGCTCGGCTACGCCAACCAGGCCGGGCTGCGGCCCTCGGCCTGGCTCGGCCCGCCCCTGGCATACTTCGCCCGGTTGGAGGGACGGCCATCGGCCGACGCCGGCCCGCCCTGGGAACCGGCTGCCGGTTAGCGCGGTGTCTCGTCCAGCTCGATCAGCGGCACCGGCCCGGCGAGCTCATCGGCCCCAGCTGGCATGTAGGCAAAGTTCTTCGCGCGGGCGCCGCCGTCGACGACCAGGTCGGTGCCGGTGATCAGCCGGGCGTAATCCGAGCACAGCCACGCGACCGCGTGGCCGATGTCGGTCGGAGTGCCCGTCGTCCCCATCGGGACCATCGGCGGACGCTGCCCAGTCCACCGGCTCGGCCTGCGCCAGGGCTCGTCACCGGTCGGCCCGCCGAGCCCGCCGGGACGTCCGTGCGTCAGGACCCCGCCCGGTCCCATGCCGGCCTTGGCCATCTCCGCCAGCAGCTCGGGATTGTCAGGATTGGGAGCGGTCGGGGTGAAGCTGTTGATCCGGATCCCGTACGGGGCCAGGTCCATCGCGGCCGCCCGGACGAAATTGTTCACGCCGCCCTTGTGGAAGGCGTACGCGATGATCCCCGCGGTGCCCGACCAGGCATTGGATGACGAGATGCATATGATCGATCCCCTGATGCCCCGCTCGGCCATGGCCCGGCCGACGTGCTTGGTGTTGAGGAAGTAGCCAAGAGCGGACACGCGGACCGCCCGCTCGAAGTCGGCTGCGGACTCGTCGAGCACGCCGCGGCCCCCAAGCAGGGCGGCGTTGTTCACCAGGATGTCGATCCGGCCCCACCGGTCGAGCACCGCGGCGAGGTAGCCCTGCACGGCACTCTCGTCGGTCACGTCGCCGGGAGCGGCCATAGCCTGGCCGCCGTTGCGCTCGATGCGGGCGATGCACGCCTTGATCGCCGACTCATCGACGTCATTACAGGCAACCTTTGCGCCGTAGCGCGCGAGCGCCAGCGCGACGCCGCTGCCGATGTTGGGCCCGCAGCCGGTGACGAGCGCGACCTTGCCGTCGAGTGAGATCTCCACGATCAGCTCTCCCTTGGATACGCCGGCCCGGGCCGCTCCCTCGCGGACCTAGCCCGTTCCCGCCGCAGGCGCCATGAGCTCGCGCCGGCCGCCGATGGTCAATATATGACAAACACTGTGTCGGTCGTGATGCCAATCCCGGCCGGTACCTGGACACCGGATGCACGACGCTTCGCTAGGCTCTGACCGTGTCATACGCCTATGCCGACCTCGGGGTCGAGGCCGCCGATGAAGGCGGCGAGCCGCGCGCGTGGAGCGGCGCCCAGCGTCCACCGCGACTCCTGCTGACGCTGCTGGGCGACTACTGGTGGCAGCGCACCGAGTCGCTGCCCTCGGCCGCCCTGGTCGCGCTGCTGGCAGAGTTCGGCGTCAGTGATTCGGCGGCGCGCGCGGCTCTCAGCCGGCTGACGCGGAACAAGCTGCTCGTGACCTCTCGCAATGGCCGCCGGACCTTCGTTCGGCTCAGCGACCGCGCCGCCCAGATACTCGACGAGGGCGCCCGCCACATTTTCTCCTTCGGGCGAGTCTCGCAGCCGTGGGACGGCACCTGGAGTCTCCTGGCCTTCTCCATCCCCGAGCACAACCGCGCGGCTCGCGACGCGCTGCGCAAGCAGCTTCGCTGGCTCGGCTTCGCGCCGCTCTACGACGGGCTCTGGCTCGCCCCGCGCGATCAGGTCAGTGAGGTCGTTGCGTTGCTGGCAGAGCTGGACATCACGACCGCGACTGCGTTCCGCGCCACCGCGGCCCCCGGCATCGGGCCCGACGCCCTGCCCCAGCGGGCCTGGGACCTAGACGAGCTGCGGGCCAGGTACGAGGAGTTCACCGACTTCGCCGAGCGGCTGCACGGCCGAGCGCTGGCCGGGCGGATCTCGCCGGTCGAGGCACTCGTCGCCAGGACTCGCCTGATGGATGAGTGGCGCGCGTTTCCTGGCCTCGATCCTGACCTGCCGGCCGAACTGCTGCCGCAAGCCTGGCCCCGGGCCGCTGCGCGCGACCTGTTCATCGCGACGTATGACCTGCTCGGGCCGCTGGCCGCCCACCGGGTCCGGCAGATCATCGCCCGGTACAGCACGGACCTCGCGACCAGGGCCGCCTACCACAGCTCCGAGCTGACGACGACAACCGCGGGCGTGGGCCCAGCCGGCTGAGACCCAGCGGCCAGATAGCGCCCGGTCATGCCGGGCAGTGCTCGTGCACCCAGTTCCTGGTGATGCGTCTGCGGGCGTCCTGCCCTGGCGCGATAAATCGCCCGCAGCGTTCGCATCGTTGGCCAGCAGCGCTGGCCCCCGTGCCGTGCGTCGCCGCGGGCGCAGCGTCGTGCTGGCTGAGCCCGACCAGGCGCAGCGTTGTTACCGGGAGCCCGAGACCTCCAGGGCAGAAGTGCTCCAGGTGCGCCGCGCGCACCCGAGCGCCGACTTCTCCCTGCGGCCGGCGGCTCATGCCCCGTAGCCCCACCGAGTGTGGACCTGACTGGCGCGCGGTCCGCTCGCCACTACTCCGGCACCGGCGAGCACCGCCGCGCGAGCGGCGATGGCCGAGCCCCTGGCCCCGGCCATGTCCAGGTCGGGCACCAGGGCGACCGACTCGACCCTGGCCTGTTCTTCGCGCAGCACCGTATTCCGCCTGACCTCGTCCAGGAACCAGTCCCTGAAGTGCGGCGCGGCCTCGACGACGCCACCGCCGAGAAGGTAGGCGTGCGGGTCGGTGAAGTTGGCCGCGATCGTCAGCAGCCGGCCGATGGCCGTGGCCTGCTGCTCGAAGATCTTCAGTGCCATGGGATCGCCGGCCTCGCCGTAGCCGCGGACCAGCTTCGCCGCCATCGCTGGGGGCTTGTCCGCCAGCTCGTGGCCGGGGAAGCGGCTCAGCCAGTACGGCAGCAAGCTCTTCTGGATCCCGGTCAGGGAGGCGACGCTCTCCGCGTCGCCGGGCAGGCCGCAGTTACAGACGGGCACGGGCTGGCCCGGCTCGAGCAGCCCGCCCAGCGGCAGCCAGATGTGGCCGAGCTCGCCCGCCATCCCGGCCGCGCCGCGGATGACCTGGCCCGCCTCGACGACACCGCCGCCGAGCCCGGTGCCGACGACAACCGAGACAGATGATCTCAGCAACGCCTCGGTCGACCCGAAGTGCGCGTAGTGGGCGTAGAGCGCCGCGGCGTTCGCGTCATTGTTGAACACCACCGGGATGCCGATGCTGGCCTCCAGGGCGCCGCGCACGTCGAAGCCGCGCCACTGCGCGCTGTCGAAGTTCGTCGCGCCGTGGGCCGAGATCACGCCGTCGGCCGTAACCGGCCCCGGCGTGTCAAGCCCGACCGCCCGGACCGCAGCGGGCGGGATGCCGGTGAGACTCAGCACGTCGTCCAGCGCGAGGGAGAGCGCGTCGATGGCCTTGTCCGGGCCGGCCAGGACGCAGCTCGGCGACTCGGCCATCTCCTCGACGAGGAACTTGCCATCCGCGGCGAGTACCGTGGCGTTGATCGTGGTGCCGCCGCTATCGAGCCCGACGACAACCCACCGGTCGGATTCCATCCAAGCCTCCCGCCTGCCCCCGGCGAGTGCCGGAACCTCCGCCTAACGTCGCAGCTTGCTGAGCCGTATGCACCCAGCCTAACGGGCAGGCGGTCTCCTCAGGGCGGACCAGGCTCCGGCCCGGCGGGTGTCAGTACAATCGGGCGCTGAGTCCGTCTCCGGCCGCGGAACACGCTGACCTCGCGATAGCCGGCTTGGACGGCCAACGCGGTCAGGTCACCGATGCGCCAGGAGACGTCGGCTAGCCGGTGCCCGTCGGACGCGGTGGTGATCGGCACGCCGTGGTGCAGAAAGCGCGCCAGCAGGTCAGGGGCGGGATAGGCTTCCCCGCAGGTTTTACGCCAGCCCGCGGAGTTCAGCTCCGCCGCCAGGCCGCAGCCACGGGCGGCCTCCGCGATCCGTTCGTGGAACTCCGCGGGCAGATCCGGCCGGTAGCCCGCCACCTTCGCCAGATCGGGATGCGCCAGGACGTCGACGGCGCGGGTGGCTGCGAGTTCCTCGATTGACCTGGTGTAGGAGTCCCAGACCTGGTCAACGCCCCGGCGGGTCCACTGCTGCTGCGCCTCGGCCCAGTCGAGCGCGTCGATCAGCCACGCGCCGATCCAGTGCACGCTACCGAGCAGGACGTCGAACGGGTACCCGTCAAGAAGCCCGGCGACCTTGTCCATCTGGCCGGGAAAGTAGTCGACCTCGAGGCCGACCACGACCGGCAGCCCGGCCTTCCTGGCGGCGAGCGCCGTGTCGACGTACTGGTCGAGATCCGCGGCGAGCTCGGCGTCCCAGCTCGCCTGCGTCTCGGCTCGGCGAGCCGGGCTCGGGTCCTGACTCCACCAGCCGCGTACCAGCGCGTCGACCTGGCCGAACCGCGAGGCGTGCTCGGTAACCGCGATTTCGGTGACGCCCAGGTTCGCCGCCTGCTCGCAGTAGGCCGCCAGCTGCTCGACGGTCGCCTGCAGCGGCAGGTGCGGCGCGTGACGCCACAGATGGACGTGGTAATCGATCACGCCGACTCATGGTAACTGGCCCGCATGCCGCCTGATCGTGACCGCAGGTGAACATCCGTGATTAGCCGGCCGCGCGCGCGAGCGCGTTGAGCGCCGCGGGGAACAAGTCCGCCGGCGGGGTCACGAGGCCGGCCCCGACCTGGCCGGTGCCCGCGACCTTCCCGGCCATGCCGGTGTTGATCTGCGGCAAGATCCCCGTGCGCGCCACCAGAATCACGTCGATGCCGGCCGGAGTGCCGCGGAAGTCGAGCACGGGCACCTGGAACAGGGGATGCTCAGCCAGCGTGATTTCATACATCCGCCTGGTCGCGGCCAGCGCGTCGGCGACCGAGCCGCCGACGAGCCGCACGATGGCCGGAGCCGCCGCCATCGCGAACCCGCCCAGCCCCGCCGTCTCCGTGATCGCCGAGTCTCCGATGTCCGGGTTGGCGTCCGCCGGACCGTAGTCACCGAGGAACAGGCCCCGCGGCGTCAGGGCCGGCGCGGTGAACCACTGGTCGCCGGTGCCAGCGACCTGGACGCCGAAGTCCGTGCCGTTCCTGGCCATCGCCACCACCATGGTCGAGCCGGGCACGTCGCGGGCCGCGTCAAGCGCGAGCTTGCAGGCCGGCATCGCGAGGTTGAGGAAGAAGTGATCATTGCCCCCGATGAAGGTGACCGCGGCCGACACATCCGATGCGGGGAACGAAGCCTTGACCAGCGACGGCAGTACGTCGCGCAGCAGCATCAGCGTGCCGGTCCGATTGCGGTTGTGGGCTTCGTCGCCCATCTGGACCATCTGGGCCAGGATCGCGGTGACATCGACCGGCCCGCCCGCGCGGACGGCCGACTGGAGCAGCGGCCCGAGCACGGACGCCATCCAGCGCAGCCGCTCGATCACCTCCGGCGAGTACGCGCCGTACCGCAGGACCTTGCCCAGGCCCTCGTTCAGCGAGCAGTACGCCCGGCGGCCGGAGGCCGGGTCCTCCAGCACGAACAGCCACATCGACGGTGAGATCACGCCCGCCATCGGACCGACGGCGTGATGCGCGTGGCAGGGATCAAGCGCGAAGCCGCCGCGCTCCGCCATCGCCGCGGCTTCCTGCGGATCGGAGGCGAGTCCCTCGAAGACGGCCGCGCCCATCAGCGCTCCCCGCAGCGGGCCGCAGGTCCGTTCCCAGGCGATCGGCGGGCCCGCGTGCAGGAACTCGCCGGGCCGCAGGCCCAGCGCGTCCCGCGCGGGAAGAAGGTCGACAAGCTGGGCCCGCGCGGCCAGCATGCGCTGGACCGCCAGCGTGTTGGCGTCGGCCCGGCGCCGGTCGCCCAGCACGGTGACGAGGTCGTCCTCGGTACCTGGCATCGGCGGCTTCCAGTCGACCCTGGTGACGCGGGCCGCCTGCCGCTCCGCCGCGTCGGCGAGCAGCTCGAGCCCGGTGCTGATCACGTGCGGTTGGCGCCGCAACAGGTCGGTCATGGCGCCCCGGTGATCTTGTCGCACGCGAAGCGGGTGGCCTGCGCGTTGGAGGCGAACACGTGTGCACCAGCAGCCTGCAGGGCCCTGGCCTGACCGGGAAGGTTCTGCGGGTCGGACGCCGTGCCGATCAGTGATACGACGACCAGCGCGCCGGAGCGCTCGCGCGCCGCGGCGATGGCCGGCGCTAGCTCAGCGGCCGGATCGGGATGCGCACCGTGGCCGAGTACGACGTCGAGCAGGATGACGGCGGTGGCGGGGTCGCCCGCCTCGGCGGCCAGCCGCTCCAGGCGGAGGGACTGGTCGATCATCGGGTGCGGGCGGCCGACGGTGAGCTGATCGTCGCCGAAGTCGATCATGGCGTGGCCGGTGGCGCGAGCGTGCGGGTCCAGCTGCCAGGCCGGGTCAAGCGGGACGTTCGACTGAACCGGCCCCAGCCGCTGGCTGGCGATCACCATCGCCTCGTCGCACAGCGTGCCGCCCGCGAACAGACCGCGCAGCGCGCCGCTTCGCGGCCTATCCCCGTTCGCGGGCCAGCGCGGCCAGGCCGGCACCGGCCGGCCGAGCGCACGCAGTGCCCGCTCGGTCGCGGCGGTCAAATCGGGCTCGCCCCGGCCAACCAGCGCGAACTGCACCGGCGTCGCCAGCGAGGCGGCCAGGTCCCGCACCTGGCGGGCGACTTCGGCCGCGGGCGGCTTCGAGACCACCAGGATCACCTCGGTGGCTGGGTCATCGTCAAGGACGGCGAGCGCGGCCCGGGCCGAACGGCCGGCGACCTCGGCCGACAGGTCGCGCCCGCCGACGCCCAGCACGGCGCTCACGCCGGCACCTCCGTGTGCGAGCAGGCACAGGACCTGCTGCGCGCCGGTGCCCGAGGCGGCGACCAGCCCGACCGGACCCGGGTCCACCGTGTGGGAGAAGCCGAGCCCGATGCCGCCGACGATGGCCGTGCCGCAGTCGGGTCCAAGCACCAGCAGTCCGTGATCGGCGGCCAGGTCCTTGAGGAACACCTCCTGCCCGAGCGGCATGTTGTCCGAGAAGATCATCACGTCGCAGTCGGCGTCGAGCGCGTCCATCGCCTCGGCGAACGCGTACCGGCCGGGGACCGAGACCAGCACGAGCCCGCGCCCGCCGGAGCGGACCGCGGACCGGGTTGTCCGGGGCGATTCCAGGGCCGCCAAGCCGCCGCCCGCGGCCCTGGCCGATCGCGCGGCCAGCCCCGCGTCGACACCAGCCACGGCCGCCGCCAGCGCGGTGTCATCACGGGCCCGGATCGCGATCAGCAGATCGTTCTGGCCCGCTTCCGGCGGCGGCCGGAACCCCATCGCCAGCGCCATCGAGAGGTTGAGGTCGGTCGCCATCGCAATGACCGCCGCCTCGACCCCGTCGGCCGCGCGCGCGTCTGCGCTGACCTGCATGAGCGTCACCGAGTCGGCGTAGGCCCCGGCCCTGGCTTCAACCCGCTCGACGCTCACGCAGCCTCACCCTGGACCGCCCTGCCGCCAGGTCGATGGCTCCCATCCCGCACGTGGGAATTATGCCGCCCCAGGCCGATCGCGTAGCCGCGCCGTTCACATCCCGGCGCGCTGCGCAGCCGCGACCCGGCAACAGATCCGACAAATCGCAGCGCACTCGCATGGCTGGGGAAGATAACTGTCGCCGGGGCGACAGCTATCTTCCCCGGCCAGGGTCACTGCCAATGATTTGTGCGATTTTGCGAGTGAGGCGGCGAGCCGGTCAGGGG
>JASIBJ010000632.1 GCA_030045215.1 Streptosporangiaceae bacterium
GACGCTGTCGCAGCGACTCGAAGAACAGCTCGCGACGGCCTCCCCCGGCGACCTCGTGCCGTCCGAAAACGAGCTCGCGAGGCTGCACAAGGTCAACAGGCTCACGGCGCGGGCCGCGCTGCAGGAGCTTGAGCGCAGGCACCTCGTCCGCCGGATCCAGGGCCGGGGCACGTTCGTCGCCCGGCGCTTGGAGTACCGGATCTCGACCGAAGGCCCGGCGTCGTTCACCGAGATCGTGCGGCGGGCTGGAGGCAGCCCGTCCACCACGACCGATCACGTGCTTGTTCGCGCGCCAACCCCCGCCGAGCGCCGGTCACTGGCGCTGGCACCGCGGGCCCAGGTGATAGAGCTGGCCCGGACGCGATGGCTTGACCAGGAGCCTGTAGGCGTCGGGAAGAGCGTGCTCCCTGCCGCTCTGGTCCCGCGCTTGCAGCAGAAGATGGGCGCTGACGGCTCGCTCTACCGCGCGCTGGAGGAGGAGTACGACCTCTCGCCGCGACGGGCCTGGTTCCGGTGCGAGGTAGCCCCGGCGCCCGAGCCGGTTGCCGCTCACCTCAAACTGCGCGGTCGCCCTGACCTGTTCTACAACTGCGGCCGGCTCGAATCGGAGCGGCTGCGCATCCCCATCGAGATCAATGACGGATGGCTGCGGACCGACCTGTTCAACGTGGTCATCGAGGTGGGCGACTTCCAGTAATAACGCGGTTGACACTCTCGGCTCGCAGCTTGTATAGATAACTTATACAAGCCAGTCCGAGTTGCGCCGCCGTGCCTGCGACGCCAGCCCGAGTGAGCGACGGAGCGAGATCATGCCTCCCGGTGAGAAGGCCCCGCCCCCCGATCCACTACTTCCCCAGATTCAGGCGCACTCCGACAGCGTGAACCAGGCCCCGTTGACGGCCGGACGCAGGGCCGAACTGCTGGCGGTTGCCGAGCAGAGCGATCTTGTAGAACTCGCTGAGCGCTGCTTGCAAGCCGTGCCCGGCGACGAGCCGGAGACGGTCGTTATCGAGCCGCCCACCGTTGGGACCATCCCCCTGTGTGTGCGAGAGCCAGTCGTCGGCGAGCGGTTCATCCTGGCTGACGTGCTAGGTACGCAGGCCGAGGTGGAACACCGCGGCCATCGTGGCTGGGCCGTGCGGCTGGGCGATGACGCGGCAGCCACACTCGCGGCAGCCATCTGCGATGCGGAAGCAGCGGCCGGCGCCGACCTCGCGGCTGAAGTCGAACGCCTGTGCCGCCGGACCGAGCGCAACCTTGCCGACCAGGCAGCCCAAGAGTGGGAAGAGCTTGCGCGCACCGAGGTGCGCTTTGAGGAGCTCGTCTGATGAGCATGGCACCGGTAGCTCAGCGGCTGAGTCCTCTGGCGTCGCAGGCGGTGTTCCGCGTCCTGCTCGCCAGCCTGGCGCAACCGGGAAGAGTCTTCCAGCTACCGGCGGCGGCCACCCAGCCAGGAACAGGGCTAGCAGCCAACGCAGCCCTCGGGCCGGGCATCGTGCCCCTCGCGCTGGCCGTGATCGGCTCGAAGGTCGCTGTTGCCGGGGCACCGGCCTGGCAGGCCCCCATCTGCCAGGCGACGGGGGCATCGCCCGCCGACATCGCCGAGGCGGAGCTCGTAGCGCTCTACGGTCTGACCGACCCGACGGTGATTTCGCAGCTGCGGCGCGGCTCGTCGATGGCGCCGGAGGACGGCGCCAAGGTCGGCCTGGGCTGCGACACCTTGATCGCTGGCGGCCCCGGCGAGGCAACGATCGAGTTCTCCGGTCCTGGCGTGCCCGACCGCATCCAGCTCGGAGTGGACGGCGTCAGCAGCGATGTGTTCGACGCGCTGCGAGCCGTGAACGCCGCGTTTCCGGCCGGAGTTGACGTCTGGCTCGTCGACGAGCGCGGTCAGGTTGCCGGCCTGCCACGCTCGACGCGTCAGGTGGTGGTCTGAATGGGCTACGCGGCCGCCCGCGGCGGCCTGGAGGCGATCCTCGCCGCGGAAGAACTCGTGCGGTCGAAGCGGGAGGGCGGGTCCAGTCCGCCGCTTGGCCTGGACCAGCTAACGGAGCGGCTGAGCTTTGCCGTCGACAGAGTCATGGGCGAGGCCGGCCTGTGGGCCCCGGAACTGGCGGCGATTGCGCTCCGGCAGGCGGAAGGCGACATCATCGAGGCGGCACACCTGTTGCGGGCATACCGGGCAGCCCGACCACGACTTGCCAACGCGCTGACCGTGCACGCCGACGAGCTTGAGATCCTGCGCCGGATAGTCCCCGCGTACCGCGTCCCGCCCGGCCCCCAGCTGCTTGGCCGGACGCTCGACTACGTCGGGCGGCTGCTGGACGTGGGAACGCGGCCGCATCCAGCGCTCTCCCCTGAGCCCTCGCTCGAGCCCGAGCCCGCACGGCCGCAGGCCCGGAACGGCGAGGCGAAGACCAGCGAGGACACGCGGCGGCCCAGCCGACTGCTCGACCTGCTGCGCAGCCAGGGCATGATCCGCGACCGACGCCGGGCCGATGACCCGGAACCGTACGACATCACCAGGGACCCGGTCCGGCCCGGCGTGCCACGCTCTGCCCGCCTGTCGGTCATGTCCAGGGCAGAAACAGGGGCGCTCGTCAACCTCTGGTACCGC